>NZ_GL987991.1:52476-54354 GCF_000158195.2 Fusobacterium mortiferum ATCC 9817 | reverse complement strand
AGTTGCTCCTACCATAGTTCCTTTATAACTTGCACCATTAAAATCATCTCCTATTCCAGAAGTTAAATTGTCAGATGCTAGATTAGATATAGTAACTTCTCCTGATGAGTTCCACTTTTGAAATATAATTTGAATCCCTTTTATTTTATTCAAATTAGTCTTTTTTAAAAGAATATTAAAATTTTTAGTTGTATTTTTAAATATAACAACTAAAGAAAAAAAACCTTTAGTTAACTCAGAATTTATTTTTTCTAAGATGCTATCATTAGTATCATTATCACTAATACTCAAATAAATTTCACTTAAATTATCCAATTTTTAAAATATGGTAAAATATCTCTTTATACTAAATATAAGGAGATATTAAAATGGAAAAAGAACTAATAATTATGGAAGCGCAGGAACTTGGAGTAAACAGAAAGAACTGGGAGGTTTACAATGCTTATTTGACAAGCAAAGCTATACAGTCAAAAGAAACAGTACAGACAACCTATAAGACTTATTTTAATAATGTAAAGCTATTTTTTCAGTATTTAAAAGTTTATGAGAATAATAGATATATTCTTTCAGAAGATACAATAAAAAACTTCACAGGAATTTGGGAGAGATATGTATTGTTATGTATCCAGCAAGGAAATAATAATCAAACTATTAGAAACAAGAGAACAGCAGTATCAACATTCCTTGACTGGTGTGAAAAGAGAGATTTTATTAAAATAAATCCTTTTAGAAAGATAGAGCAAATAAAAATTACTGAAAGTGATAAAAGGAGGACATCATATTTCCTATCTCAAAAGCAGATATGGGAAATAAACTTTATGATGAAGTTAGATAAAAAGAAATTTGATATCCAGGATAGATTAATATTTAATTTATTCCTTGATAGTGCAGTAAGAATCTCTGCAGGACATAGTTTGAAGTTATCTCAATTAGATTTAAATAATAATTGCTTTATAGGTGTTAGACATAAAGAAGGATATGTTAAACCAGTCTTATTCTTTGAGGAAACAAGAGCTATATTAGTAGAATGGATAAAAGAAAGAGAGAAGTTAGGTATAGATTTAGATTGGTTATTTGTTACTAAGTACAACAGAACATATAAGCAAATGAGTAAGGAAACTATAAGAGCAAGAGTAAGAGAGATGGGGAAAATAGTAGGAATAGAGAACTACTATCCTCATAGTATTAGGAAAACTATTATTAATATAATTTCAGGAGCTGGAACAGTTAATGATGGAGCTATGCTTGGATATCATAAAGACTCAAAAGTTACATCAGAACACTATGTGAAAGCTAAAGAAGAGGAAGAAATAAAATTAAGATTATTAGAATTAAGAAGAAGAGCAGGACTTTAAATAAAAAAAGTACCCCGCAGGGTTGGAGGTAATGCTACTTTCTGTACAACATTACAATGATGATAACTACTAGTAAAAGAAGTAGTCCTCCATCAAAGTGGATGTTTTGAATAAAAATATTCATCGAGCATTCCTCCTCATGTAGTGTGATTTCTACCTTGCTTAAGGGCAGAATAAAAGCCCCAATAAAATTATTAGGGCTAATATTCTAAGCTTAATTAATCACACTACAACCCCTGCGGGGGTTTGAACACTTTAATTATAACAAAATAATAACAAAAAGTCAAACTTTGAGGAGTGATTCCAATGTAAAAAACATATGTAACATTACATAAATTTCATAATTTATTTAAAAAATTTAGTTTTATGATTTTTGAAAAAGTATTGATTTTACTTGCTTTTATAATTTTTCTTAAAGTATGTCTTTAGGAGTTTTTTATAAAAGACTTGAGTAATCTCAAAATATAAAAGTCTTAATTTCATTGACTTTTCGGAACTTTCAAAATTATCAAAAACTACATAA
>NZ_GL987991.1:51028-52376 GCF_000158195.2 Fusobacterium mortiferum ATCC 9817 | reverse complement strand
TTGTTTAACAAAAGTTAACTGGATAATTTATTTACATATAATGATTCAACTTTTAATATAGGCAATATTAAATTTTTATTTTCTAGTTTTAAAACAACTGAAAATGGAAATGTAATAATAAAAATAGATAATCCAAATTTTAAAAGTGTACTATTTTGTGATTGTAGAAGTGACTTCTATAGAACATATCCGAATAATTTACCAGTATTAGATTACTATGGAGATAGCAACTTGAGATTTTATATTCCAAGTGATTTCCCTATAGGTAATAACATACATTATATGATAATAGGAACCATCTAATTCTTTTTTTAAAGACTGGATAATCTAAGTGGAATTAAAGAATATAACTATTTATATGTGAATAGGACAAATAATTATCCTCAAAATATTGGAGATACTATTGTATTATCTGAATCATATTCAAAATATCATTTTATAAATATAGAAGTAGTGAATTCAGGTATTTTTAGAGAATATTTAATACCAACACAAGAACTAACACAAATTGAAAACCTTAATTATAAGTATAATATTAATGGTTTTATTTTAAAACCTTCAAAAGATGGAACTACTTTATCAATTGTTGATATACCAAAAGATGGATATAAGAAATTAAATATAATTGCTGGCATATTAAAAAAATAGATCTAAGTTTTTATATTTTTCTCCATGGTGTCCAATTTATATAAAAAGCTCTTACAAAGAATTGGAACAGCAAACAATTTCTGGGTATCATGGAAAGAATTATAATTATTTCCATGTTCCAAAAACTAACCAAGAAATATATGAACTACCACCATTAAATGAAATCTCTATGCTTTTATATTCTAGTATTCGACTAGGATATGCTTTTGCTGCATTTAATGCACTAGCAGCCCAAAATGCTGTGGATTTAAATGGTTCTAAGAAAGGGATTGTTAATATTGAACCCATTTCTGGAGTATAGTCAGTTATTTGTCCGTATTGAATCATTAAACCATTACTATATTTTAAACAATTTTTATTATTATCTTTGGTAAAAGTTATCAAATTATCCAGTTAACTTTTGTTAAACAAATGAGCTGATTGAATTAAATATACTCCACCACTTGATGTTTTAACAGTGAGAGTTGCTCCTACCATAGTTCCTTTATAACTTGCACCATTAAAATCATCTCCTATTCCAGAAGTTAAATTGTCAGATGCTAGATTAGATATAGTAACTTCTCCTGATGAGTTCCACTTTTGAAATATAATTTGAATCCCTTTTATTTTATTCAAATTAGTCTTTTTAAAAGAATATTAAAATTTTTAGTTGTATTTTTAAATATAACAACTAAAGAAAAAAACCTTTAAGTTAACTCAG
>NZ_GL987991.1:0-50928 GCF_000158195.2 Fusobacterium mortiferum ATCC 9817 | reverse complement strand
TTAATCACACTACAACCCCTGCGGGGGTTTGAACACTTTAATTATAACAAAATAATAACAAAAAGTCAAACTTTGAGGAGTGATTCCAATGTAAAAAACATATGTAACATTACATAAATTTCATAATTTATGTAGTTTTTGATAATTTTGAAAGTTCCGAAAAGTCAATGAAATTAAGACTTTTATATTTTGAGATTACTCAAGTCTTTTATAAAAAACTCCTAAAGACATACTTTAAGAAAAATTATAAAAGCAAGTAAAATCAATACTTTTTCAAAAATCATAAAACTAAATTTTTTAAATAAATTATGAAATTTATTTAGATTTTTAGGAATATAAAATATCAAAAATTAATCAAATGATTAATCATATATTAAAAATTTTAAGGAGGAATAAAATGATTAAAGTATTTACAAAAGAAAAAATTTCAAAAGTAATTATAACACACTTATTTACTAGAGAAGAGATTAATCAGTATTTTGATGGAAATGTTTTTATAGACCATCCAGAACTTAATCCTCAAGACTATATTGTATTAGATGAAAATAATGATTTTACTCATCCTACATATGATGAAGAGCTTCAAGCTATAAGAGAGATGACATATGAAGAAACTAAATTATTAGAAGTTGAACCTCTTATAGATGGAGAATATATTGAAGATGGAAAACTTATTACAGTTGAATATGATGAGAAGTTAGGATATCTAAAAAAAGCTTGGAATAAAGAAATTCATGTATGGTATGAGGGAGCAACAGAAGATGAATTAAAAACTGAATATTTTAGATTGATAAATTTATATAAAGCTACTGTTTTTCCTGGTCCTTATAAATGGACTGATAAACTAGGAGAAGTTCATTACCAACACTCAAGACCAGATAAAGATGTAGGACTTCTTGAAACTACAATTTCCTATTTAGAAAGACATCCTGAAGATATTATGCTATGGCAATTTAGTGATGAAGATGAATATCCACTAACATTGGAAGAGGCTCATTCACTACAAGATGCTGGAGTTATATATACAGATGCCTTATTCGAGGTAGAAAGACAATTAAAAGCAGAGACTCCAAATGTTAAATTAACACTAGAAGAGTTCAAAGAGAAGTTTGACACTATTTATTCAACATATATAATGGAGAAAGCTAAAAAACACTCTGACTATATGAATAAAGTTAAATCATTAGAAAATACTATCGAAGTTCAAAAAGTAGAGATTGAAAAAAGAGATGTTCGTATAGTTGATTTAGAAAATCAAAATAAAGAAATGGAAACATTAAAAAAATCCTTAGAAGAAAAAGATAAAAAAATAGAAGAGATTTTACAAAAAATTGGAAGTTTAGAAAAACAAGATGAAATAAAAGCTACAAATGAAAATATTCAGCTATAGTTTATATCATCTAAGTTTTTTAAAGGGCCTTAAAAACGATTTTACGAGGTCGATTTTTTAGAATTATCAGATATAACTGATAGAAAAGGAGTTGATAACATGTATAAATTTAGTAAAACTAGTCTAAAACACTTAAATGAATGTGATGATAGATTAATATTAATAGCAAATAAGGCAATAGAAAGAATAGATTTCTCTATAATAGATGGAGCTAGAACAGAAGAGGAAGCAAAGGCAAATCAAGCTAAAGGAACTAGCTGGACAAACAGGTCTAAACATTGTAGAAAGCCTAAGAGTTATGCTTTTGATTTTATCCCATATCCTTTTAAAGATTGGAATGACTTAGAGGGATTTAAAAAAGTAGCTGATGTACTAAAAGAAGAGGCTGAAAAACTTGGTATTAAAGTTAGATGGGGTGGAGATTGGAATATGAATGGTAAATATGATGATGAGATAGAGAGAGGATCATATGATGGAGGACATTTTGAGTTAATGGAGGAGTAACAGTATGAACGGAATAGTCGCTTCAATAATAGCTTTTAGTAGTAAAATAGCTGATATTTTTAATAAAAAAGCAAAGAGTGGAGAGAAAGCTCAAGAGATTGAAGTAAAAAAAATAGATAATTTTTCAAAAGCAATGATGTGGATTGTTATTATAATTTTATTAATGTGTATGTTAGCTTCTTTATTCCCTCAACTTGCAATTACAGATTGGTGGTTTGAAAAGGCAGATATGGCACTAAAATATATTTTTACATTATAGGAGTGATTTTATGACTATTACAGAAATATTACAACTTGTTATTGATGTAGGAGATATTTTCATCAATAAAGTAGTATGGTTTATAGGCTCTATTATTTCTTTAATTTTTCTTATAACTGGTGGAGAAGATAAGATGATGAATTGTCTTATAATCCTAATGACTATTGATTATCTTACTGGAGTGGCTAAAGCTATTATAATAGAAAAAGTAAATAGTAAAGTTGGATTTAAAGGATTACTAAAAAAAATGGTTATGATAGGAGTAGTTGTCTTAGCTCATCAGATAGATTTACTATTTGAAGGAAAGTTTGCTGTTAAAAGTTTAACAATAGGAATATTATTAAGTAATGAGGGATTAAGTATCTTGGAAAATGCTTCCATTTGTGGAGTTCCTATTCCTGAAAAGTTAAAGAATATGTTAGAGCAGTATAAAGATAGTAAAAATAAAAAAATTGACTAATTAAAAAAAATATTGTATTATCTAGATAAAATATTATTGCTGTTGTGATGGATTTTTCGCCTTTGCTTTAGATAGCTTAATAAGTTATCTTGATTTCAATCAAACTAATGACTTTGAAGTTTGGCTAAATCAGGCAAACAATATACAATTTTACTTACTTAAAGTACTTGAAAAAAAACTTACAGAGGTGGTAGGTATGAAAATTAGTGTAATTGTAGGAGTTTTGGTGAAGCTGGTTCTTATGGAAGGGAATTTTCATCGAATTAAGAAGAGTCCATTAATTATAGATAAGAATACAAACACCAGCAGGGGAAAATTTCCCCTAACCTTCTACCAAATAAAAGTAAAGAGAGAATATAATTCTCAACTATTCTCTCTTGTCTTTCCACTAAATTATTAGTTTACTGTAACAGTTCTTCTAACATAATATTTAGGTTTAGATCCATCATCGAAATAATTTTACAGGTTTTCTTAATAATTTTTAATCAAGATTTTCAAATCTTTAAAATAAAATATAATAAATTAAAATAGAAAAAGTTCTTATTTTTTTAAAAAAAAATACTTGTCCCAATATATTGATTTTTGTCCCAGAGTGTGATATAATATTAATATAATGAGGAGGAATATACTATGAAAAAGGGAAATATTTTGAATTTGATTAAATATCATTCAGAAAAGAATGAAGAAGGATTTAGAAATGAAGCATATGAAATTGCTAATTATTTTGATAAGATTGGAGACTTTCAGTTAGCACAATATATAATGACACTACTATCTGATGCTAATACTTTTGTTCCACAAGAAAAGGAAAAAGAATTTACTTATTTAAAAAAAATAAATCAAAACTTAGAGTCATTACCACTTCCAGATATTATTAAAGATGATATATTAGGAATAGTTAATGCAGTAGGGCATAATATTGGAATTAATAAATTTTTATTTGTTGGAGCTCCTGGAACTGGAAAAACAGAAACCGCAAAACAAGTCGCAAGAATTTTAGATAGAGATATTTTTACTGTTCATTTTGATATGATTATAGACAGTAAATTAGGACAAACTTCAAAGAATATATCACTACTGTTTGAAGAAATAAATAGTTTTATCCATCCAGAAAAAGCTGTAATACTATTTGATGAAATAGATGCCATTGCGATAGATAGAATTAACTCAAATGATTTAAGAGAGATGGGAAGAGCAACCTCTTCTGTATTAAAAGGATTAGATATTTTAAATGATAAGATAGTACTAATAGCAACTACAAATTTATACAATGCATTTGATAAAGCATTAGTTAGAAGATTTGATAGTGTAATAGATTTTAATAGATATACAAGAGAAGATTTGATAGATATTGCTGAAATTATTATAAATAAATTATTAAATAAATTTAAAAATTTAAAGAAAAATACTAGATTATTCAAAAAAATAATAAATCAAATGGAGACAATTCCTTATCCTGGAGAATTAAAAAATTTATTAAAAACTTCAATTGCTTTTAGTAATCCAAAAGAAGAATATGATTATTTGAAAAGATTATTAAATAATATAAAGCCTAATCTAATAACTAATCTAAAACAACTTCAAGAAAAAGGATTTACTGTTAGAGAAATAGAAATTTTAACTGGTATTTCTAAAAGTCAAGTATCTAGAGAATTAAAGGAGTCAGATAATGAATAATATTTTACAATTAAAAGGATTATTTGAACAAAAAAGTCGACAACCACTTCCAATAATACCAAGCTTACCAAAAGGAGGCAAAGTAGAAGTTGGACATTTAAAAAAATTAAAAGATAATTTATTAAAATTAAAAAAATTTTGGTTTAATGAAGAATTAATACCAGGAGCTTTAATAGGAGTATGTTATAAAGATGTAATAGCTAAATCTAGAAGGATTTCAGGAACTTTTTCTAAAGGAAAAAAAATTACATCAAATAGTTCCATTGTAGGAGCTTGTTTTACAAGTTCTGGAAAAATCAAGCATATTATTACACATTATGTTAGTATAGAACTATTAAATTATACTATTTCAAATTATGAAAATGTTATTGAAATATTAGAAAAATATTTTGAAGGAGTAATGACTTCAGAAACTTTAAAAGAATATACATCGAATAAAAAAGAATTTTTATTTAAAGATAAGATAGGAAAAGATAGTTTTTTTAAAATTATAATTGATGCATATTATGTTGAAGATTTCATATTAAATAATAAAGTCGAAAAATTTGAAAATGATGCAATAGTATCTCTATATGAAACTGATATAGAAACGTTAGACCTATTAAAAAAAATAGGAATAAATATATTTTCTAATAAATTGATAGATAAAACAACAATTTTACTAACACCAGAGGAAATAGAAATTCTATATAAAAAAGCACCATATTTAGTAGCTATGGCAGTAACTGATATAAATGAATACGATAAATTTAATTATGATAATATAGAATATAAAAAATCAATAACTCCTATGATACCAAGTCCTAAAAATGAGCCAACTATTGGAGTTATAGATACATTATTTGATGAAAAGGTTTATTTTTCTGAATGGGTAGAATACCATGATATGATAGCAAAAGAAATAAAAAAGGACAAAATAGATTATGAACATGGAACATCTGTAACTTCAATAATAGTTGATGGTCCTACTCTTAATCCTGACTTAGATGATGGATGTGGAAGATTTAAAGTTCGTCACTTTGGAGTAGCTTTACATTCAAAAACAAGTTCTTTTGTAATATTAAAACAAATAGAAGAAATAATAAAATCAAATAGAGATATAAAAGTATGGAATTTATCTTTAGGTTCGAAATTTCAAATTAATGATAATTTTGTTTCTCCTGAAGCAGCTATAATAGATAAAATACAATATGAAAATGATGTAATATTTATTATAGCAGGAACAAATAAAGTTGAATCAGAAATAGAAAAAATAGGAGCTCCAGCAGATTCTATTAATTCTCTTGTAGTGAATTCAATAAATTCCAAAAAAGAAAAAGCAAGTTATTCAAGAAAAGGTCCAGTTTTATCTTTTTTTACAAAGCCTGATATTAGTTATTATGGTGGAGATATAGAGAAAAAAATAAAAGTATATACTGGAAATAAAGAAAAATTAGTAATGGGAACATCATATGCAGCTCCATGGATTGCAAGAAAAATGGCCTATTTAATAAATATACTAGGACTCAGTAGAGAAGTAGCAAAAGCTTTAATAATAAATTCTGCCACAACTTGGGAAGAAAATAAAATAGAAAATTCCTTTTTTATAGGACATGGTATAGTTCCTATTAAAATAGAGGATATTTTAAAAACTAAAAATGATGAAATTACTTTTATTTTAACAGGAACTTCTGAAAGATATGATACTTATACGTATAATTTACCAATTCCTGTAGTAAAAGATAAACATCCTTTTATAGCAAAAGCGACATTATGTTATTTCCCTGCATGTAAACGAAATCAAGGTGTAGATTATACAACTACAGAATTAGATATTTCTTTTGGAAGAATTAAAGAAAACTCTATTGAGACTATTAATAATAATTTTCAAACATTAGAAGGAAATCATATGTATGAAGGTAATGCAAGAATATTTTTTAGAAAATGGGATAATGTTAAACACATTAGAGAAGTTTATAAAAAAGGAACTAGATCTAAAAAAGCTTATGATAAAGGTTTATGGGGAATAAGTTTAAAAACTAAAGAAAGATTAGATGAAAAACATGGTAGAGGAATTAAATTTGGAATAGTAGTTACACTTAAAGAAATCGATGGTGTAAATAGAATAGAAGAGTTTATAAGAAATTGTTTTTTAAGAGGATGGTTAGTAAATAAATTAGATGTAGTTAATCAAGTTGAAATATATAATAAAGCTGAAGAAATAATAAGTTTTGATGATTAAGTATAAAAAACTTTTATATATTATAATATATAAAATAAAAAGGAGATTAAAACTCCTTCTTAAAAATTCCAGCTTAAAGCTGTTTATGTTATAGATTGGTTTAACAAATAAATTGGCACTTTATTTGTTAGTTGCAATAAATCCTGGCAAGATTTATTTTTTAGCATAAAAGGATTAATTATTAAAAATCGATAATTAATTCTTTGAGAATTTATGCTACTATAACTATCTAAGTTAAAATTATTTTAGCATAATATTTCTCTAAAGTCAAAAGATTTAAAAAGAAGGAGGATATTATGATAAACAATATTAAATATCAAAATATGGAAAAACGCTTAACTGGGATGTCAGTTGAACAATTAAAAGTATTTTTAAAAAGTTTTAGTTCAAGATTAAAAGATGTAAATTTACATTGTAGAGATTTAGTCGACACGACAACAAATATAGCATATATAACTTCAGTTGAAGGATCAGGACTAACTGTAACTAATACTTCTAACCGTAATATGTCTGAAGATGTTTATTTAAAAGCTATGTCAATTCTTGGATATGCTCAAAATAATCCAAATAGTAATTACAGTGAAGATGAACTTTTATTTACCAAAGGATATATTGCATTATATCATAAAGTAGAAGCACAAAAAATACACTAGTTTTAATTAAGGGGTATAGAGTATATTTCTATACCTCTTTTTATCTTTATTATTTTATTGTTTTATTTTTTATTACTCTGAAACGGTTAATGGAGGTACTATTTACAATCTAAAGTATATAATTTGATATTTTCCATTTTTTTTAAGATTTGATAAAAAATAAATTTAAAGTTTTAATATTCCTCTCTGCTCCAATTTATGATATAATTAGTATAAGATAAAGGAGTGGTTATGGAAAAGAAATTGGAAACAAGAGAAGATAGAGTAAAAAACAAGTGGGTAGGAACTCACGTATCTACTACAGGTGGAGTATTTAACGCACCAATCAATGCCAATAAGATAGGTGCTAAAGCTTTTGCACTATTTACGAAAAATCAAAGAAGATGGGAAGCAAAACCATTAACAGATGAAGATATAATGGAATTTAAAAATAATCTTCAAAAATATGGTTACTCTCCAGATCACATATTACCTCATGATAGTTATCTTATCAATCTAGGAGCTGAAGATATGGAGAAAAGAGAAAAATCTCTAAATGCTTTTATAGATGAGATAAGAAGATGTGAACAACTAGGACTTAAATATCTCAATACACATCCTGGTAGTCATCTCAATGAGATAAGTGAAGAGAAATGTATAGAAAATATTGCTGATTCTATAAATAAAGCTTTAGCTGTTACAAAAGATGTAATGGTAGTATTGGAAAATACAGCTGGGCAAGGTTCTAATATGGGATATGACTTTGCTCATATAGGAAAAATTATAGAGAAAATAGAAGATAAAAGCAGGATAGGAGTTTGTTTAGATACTTGTCATACTCTAGCTGGTGGATATGAATTAAAAGATGAAGCTGGATATAATAAAACAATGGAAGAATTTGAAAAACATATAGGTTTTAAATATCTAAAAGGAATACATCTAAATGATGCTAAATTTGATACTGGAAGCAAAAAAGATAGACATGATAGTATAGGAAAAGGAGTTCTAGGAGAGGAATTTTTTATTAGATTTATGAACGATAGCAGATTTGATAATATGCCAATTATTCTAGAAACTATTGATGATAGTATCTGGAAAGAGGAAATAGAGTATTTATACAGTCTAATTAAGTAAAAAATTAATAAAATATATTATATTTGGTGGAAAGTTAAACTTGAATTAAAGGAGTTTTAATCATGAAAAAAATACTTATTTGTTATTTAATTTTCACTAGTCATATTTTGATAGCACATCCACACATTTTTTTTGAAAATAGTTTTAAATTAGAAAATTCTTCTAAAAATACTATTAATTTAAAATTAGAGTTAATTCTTGATGATTTAAATAGTGAATTAGCTAAAGAAAGCAGTGATAATTCACATTTTTATAATGATATTTCACAAGACTTAAAATTTTATTATAATGGAAAAATATTACAAAATAATATTATATCAAAGAATACGAGATATAAAGATAATAATTTAATTATTGATCTAGAATTTAGTTATATTTCTCCTTTAAAAAAAGGAGATAAAATTCAGTTAACTATTTATGATAAAGAGTATTTTTATGATTATGATTATGACAAAGATTCTTTAAAAATAGATTTTTCTCATAATAATTTTAAACTAACTTTTAAAGAAGATAAAACTCAGCCATATTATTATAATATGGTATATCCTAAAGTTTATGAGGTAGATATTGATGAAAAATAAAATATTCCAATTATCAATATTTATACTTTTAATTTTAGCTTATATTTACCATCGAGAACTATTTATTACTCAACAAAAATTAACATTATTACTTATGAAGAATATTACATATGCTTTAAAAAATAAAAAAGTTATATATTATATATTTTTTATTTTTTTATATGGTATGCTTCATTCTCTTGCACCTGGACATGGAAAATCTTATATTTTAAATTTAAGCTTAAAATATAGTTTATTAAAACTTTTAATAATATCTGCTCTAATAGCTTATGGACAAGGATTAGTTAGTTATTTTGTAGCTACTTTTTTTATTAAATCAATATCTCAACTTCAAAATATAGATTTAATAAGTAAAAATATTTATAGTATTACTTTAATTTTATTAGCTAGCTTCAATTTAATAAATGAATTTAAAAATAAACATATTGAAAATTCAAAGTTTATATTTGGATTATTTTTTCCTTGTTCTGGGATATTAAGTGTACTTTTATTAGGAAATATGCTAAATAAAAATATACCTTTTGGATATTTAATTCTAGCTATGTCTAGTGGAATATTTTTAACATTAAGTATTTTTTCTTTTATTATAAAAAATATTACATTTTCTTTTAAGTTGAAAAAAAATAAAAATTACATAAAATATTCAAATCTCAGTTTAAACTTAATAATTTTATTATTAGGAATATATATGTTATTTAAATAGGAGGACTTACTATGGATTTTTTAACAAGAAGAAGTATCAGAAAATATCAAGACAGAGAATTAGAAAAAGAAGTTATTGAAGAACTTATGAAAACAGCTGTTGTATCTCCAAGTGGAAAAAATGGAAGACCATACGAGTTTATAGTTGTTACTGATAAGGAAAAAATAAAAAAATTAGCTCATTCTAAAGAAAGTGGAGCTCAATTTGCTGAAAATGCTCCTCTTATGATATTGACAGTGTGGCATGAATATCCAACAGGAGAAGATGATGCTTGTATAGCTAGTACAATTATTCAACTAAAAGCTCATGAGTTAGGGCTTGGGTCTTGTTGGTTACAAACTAAAGGAAAATTTGATGCTAATGGAAAACCTTGTCATGATAATATCAGAGAGATTTTAGAAATACCAGAAGATATCTATATTAGTAATTTAATATCATTAGGCTACCCAGCAGAAGAAAGACCTGCTTATACAGAAAAAGATATGGATATGAGTAAAGTACACTACAATAAATGGTAAAAAATAAATTTTTAAAAATCTAAAAGTGATAAAAATTGAAAAATAAAGAGAGCAGGTGAGTTAAGCTATACTTGCTCTTTATTTTTAACTTTAATTATTTGTTTTTTCATAATCCTCTTAGTTGGTAACATATGTTACTGAAATATATCTATAATTATGATATTATTTATTTAGATAAAAAGTTAAATTTGGAGGTAAACAATAATGAGTAATATCATAAAAAATATAGAGGATTCAAAATCTTTAACTTTAAAATCTCAAATAGATTATAAAGAAAATTCTGTAGAACAACTTATATTAGCAAAAAATCAAGGAGTTACAATGATTTTATTTGCTTTTGATAAAGGAAAAGAGATTTCTACTCATACAGCTCCTGGAGATGTATTTGTTACTTGCTTAGAAGGAAATGGAAAAATTATTTTAAATGGAATGGAACATAATCTTAAAGAGGGAGATTATATTCTAATGCCAGCTAAAGAACCTCATTCTGTATATGCTTTAGATAAATTTAAAATGTTACTTACAATAGTAATGTAATAAATTAACAAAAAAGAATTTAAAGAGGCTACTCCAAGTGATAGAATAGAGATTAAGTCTTAAACTTTAATTTCTGAGTTTTAAAATTTTAGAGTTTAAATTTTAGAATGAAGAGTTAAAATTTCAGATTATATTAAAACTAGGATAGAGTGTCATAAAGATAAGTTTGTTCTTTGAAGAGCCACCTAGCTAATATACTATCCAGTATTATAATAAAACCTCAAGAAATTAATCTTGAGGTTTTTATATTATAAATTATTTACTAATTTTTTTAAAGCTTTAGCTATACTCTTATCTTCTTCTACTTTTTTTATTTTGTTAAGTAACCAGTTTAATTCCTTTTCATCAATAGAAAGAGAAGACCTAATATAATTTTCCAACATCTCTATCTCTTGAGGTAAAAGAGCCTTTCTTGTAGATTGGTTAATCTCTCCTACCGTTCCCTTTCCCTCTAAAAAAGCTATCACTTTATTCCAGTTACTGTATAAATCAGTTTTTCTAAGCAACATTATAGACTTATAATCTAATTCTGGTATCTCTGAATATCCCTTTCTTTTTAAATAAAGTTTTATCTCATCATCTTTTTGAGTGGCAATAAGTATCTCTCCAGCTTTTTTAGAATTCATTATTTTAGGAAGCTTACTATCCTTTCCTTTTGTTCTAAGATATTTAGATAGAGGTATCAGTTGTACCACCTTAAAAAACTCTATAAAAAATTCATTGTTACTATATCCCTCTGGAATTATACTATCTTCTATTAATTCTATCATCTCATCTATCTTTTTAAAATCTAACATATTTTGCTCCTTTTATTGTTGATATCTAATTATAACATTTACTTCTATAAAAGTAAATTTGAAACTTCTTTTAATATATGGTAATATTTAAGTAAGAATAATTTTTGGAGGATAAAATGAGATTAGATAAATTTTTAACAGAGTGTGGATTGGGAAGTAGAAGAGAGGTAAAAAAACTTTTAGACAATGGAAAAATAAGAGTAAATGATATTATAGTAAAAAATCCACAGGCTAATATAAAAGAGAGTATAGATAAAATAGAGTATGATGGGAATAAATTAGAATATAAAGAGTTTAGATATTATATAATGAATAAAAAAGGTGGATATATTACTGCCACTGAAGACCCTAAAGAAAAAACTGTAATGGAGTTACTTCCAGAATGGGTAATAAAAAAAGATTTAGCCCCAGTAGGTAGACTAGATAAAGATACTGAAGGGTTGCTACTATTTACTAATGATGGTAAATTAGGACATTCTTTACTATCTCCAAAAAAGCACGTAGATAAAACTTACTATGCTAAATTAGAAAAAGAGATAGGAGAAGTGGAGATTAAAAAATTAGAAGAGGGAGTAGATATAGGAGGATATATTACTCAACCAGCAAAAGCAAAGATTGTTGGAGAAAAGGAGATAGAGCTTACAATTAGAGAGGGAAAATTTCATCAAGTAAAAAAAATGTTAGAAGCTGTAAACAATAAAGTAGTCTATCTTAAAAGAGTAACTTTTGGAAAATTAGAATTAAAAGATATGGAGTTAGGAGAGGTAAGAGAGATTAATTTAGAAGATATTATTTAAATTTTCTTATTGCTCAAAAAATTAAAATTTTTTGCAATTTTCAGTCATAGTTTTAGTCGAAAAGTTTTTTATTCCTTCTTAAAACTATGTATTTTATAAAAAATATCTTAGGACTTTTTAGGAGAAAAAAATATGGATATCATAAAAAGAGAGGAAACCAGATTAGATACTCCTCGTAGAAAAAAAAGAGAGAAAGAAAATAGAAAGAGTATTTTTGAAACCTATCGTTCTCAAAAAACTATAAAGGATTATCTTTTCTATCTCAAAGATTTTTTACAATATATATACGAGGGAGAAAATATTAGAGCAGATGAGCTTATTGATTTAATGAAAGATATAGAGAAGCAAGATGTAGAAGATTATCTCTCTCATCTTATAGAAGATAGAAAGATGAAAAAAACTTCTGTAAATAAAGTTATTTCTGCTTTAAAATCTCTATATAAGGAGATGGAAAAAAATGGATATCCTAATCCATTTAAATATGTAGAGCTATTTAAAGTGTCTAGAAATATTGATAATGTATTAAAACTTTCTGCTGAAGATATAAAAAAAATTATAGGACAATATACTATCAAAGGGGAAAAAGAGTATAGAAACATAACTATACTATATACTCTTTTTTATACTGGTATGAGAAGTTCTGAATTAATAAATTTAAAATTTAAACATCTACTCAATAGAGAGGGGAATTATTTTATAAAATTAGAAGAAACAAAAAGTGGTAAGGAGCAGTACAAATCTATATATCCAACATTAGTAGAAAAACTATTGGAGTATAAAAAATATAAACAGATGTTTTTTTCTATCTCTGATGAAAATATAGAGGAGCAATACATATTTAATAGCTCTATTGAAAAAAATACAAAACTATCATATAGAACTCTTTATGATATAATACAAAATTTCGGAAAAATTATAGGGAAAGATATTAGCCCACATAATATACGTCATGCTGTGGCAACAGAGCTTTCATTGAATGGAGCAGATATTTTAGAGATAAGAGATTTTCTTGGACATTCTGATACAAGAGTTACAGAGATATATATCAACGCTAAATCTGTGTTGGAAAAGAGAGTTTTAGAAAAACTCCCTGACTTAGAAAAATTATAATAAATAAGTCAGATAAATTTAATTATAAAATGTAATAAAATATTTAGAGTTTTATTGTATTTTTCCTTTATCTGTAAATTTATATTAACCTTTGTTTTAAAAATATAAAATTATAAAAATTAAAATAATATAAAAGTAATTTTAAATTAAATAATTATTTAACAATTAATCAAACCACATATAATTAACATTATATGTGGTTTGATTATTTTAAATAATGAAATAAAAGTTATTTTAAATAATTTTTAACAAAGTTATGGAATATCTTCATACTTTCAGAATAATGAGTATCTTTATTTTTTATTAGAAAAACATCTAAATCTATCGAAGGTACAATTGGAAGAAAATCCAAACCATCTTTTTTAAATATATTCAAACTTTTAAATGGAATGAGCGCTACTGCATCTTCTATCTTTATATAATCTACTAAACTCTCTATTCTCCCTGTTCTAACAATATTTAAGTCCACTCCTATCTTTTGAGATAATAACATTATTTTTTTATATACAGTTGTATAATTATTCATTGTTAATATTTTTTCTTTTTTTAATTGACTGAAGTTTATAAACTTATCTTGAGTTAAAATATGAGATGATGAATACACAGCCACTATCTCATCTTTAGCTATTGTTTCACATTTTATTAAATTTTTTTCAAATAAATCTCTAGAAATTACAAAATCATATTTTTTATTTAGAATATTTTCTTTCAATAAATTCTCTTCTTGTTCATCAATAATTAATTCTATATCTGGATATATACTTTTAAAATTCTGAAATAATAAATTTAAATTATATTGGCTTAAAATAGGAAGTACTCCTATAGATAATATATTTTTCTTTTTATATGGTTTTATATTTTCTAAAAGTTTTTCATATTCTAATAATAATTTTTTTGCTTCTAAGTAAAAAAATTCTCCACCTTCTGTTAATTTAGCTTTTCTTCCACTTCTATCTAATAATGATACTTCTAATTCTTCTTCAAGTTTTTTTATCTGTTTAGAAAGTGAGGACTGAGAAATATACAGTTTTTCTGCTACTTCTAAAAAGTTTTCTCCCTCAACTAATGTAACAAAATATTTTAATTGTTCAAACGTCATTTTTTCTCCCTTCTATATATTCCTTTTTGGAATATATTATAGCATATTAAGAATTGATTTTCTAATCTATTTTATCTATAATATATATATCAAGAATAAAAGGTGATAAAATGGTAAAAATAAGAGATTTGAGAAGTGCTCTCGAGATTTTAAAAAATAATTCAGAAGAGTTAATAGAAACAAAAGATATTACTAAAAGAGCTCGCATATTCTGGAAAAACTTGGTCTAATACAGCAATTGTTTTTCGCTTTAAATCACTGACAGAAGAGATAAGATAACTTCTAAAGCGAGTAAGATTTCTTAAAGATAAGTAGTCTTCATTAGAAAGACTAGTTTCAAGAAAATCTCCATATCTTAGGAGGTCAGCAATTAGGATAGAATCAATGATATCAGTTTTTCTTTTACGAATTTCGATACCGTTACGCCAACCATCAGTCTGAATAGGATTGATAACATGGACAGAAAGGTTTTTTTCAACGAGAAAAGAATAAATAGAAAGCCAGTAATGTCCAGTAGCTTCCATACCGATTTCTAAAGATTGAATAAAGGGAGATAATTTTTCAAGAAGCGAGTTGGCTCCATCAATAGAATTTGAAAAAGAAAAAGCTTTAAAAATAACCTTTTTCTTATCATCAATAAGAGAAGCGACATGAGTATTTTTACCAATGTCAATACCTAAATAAAACATAAAATCACCTCAAGGAATAAATCAAAGATAAAGACCTCTTATCTGAGAAACGTTACTACCTTGTGAAAAATACGAAGTACCAGAAACTGGTCAACATCTAACTCATTCGTAAACAGTTAAACAGAAAGAGGCACCACTCTTTCAAGTACGAGATTAAATCTCAAGGAGGAAACGGTGTCACTCTATCTAATTAAATATATTATACACCAAGTGTATAAAGATTAAAAAGGATTATAGGTTGCCTTTATTAACTTAAATACATTATACAAGGAGAAAATAATGAATAAATTAATAATAGGAGCATTACTTATGACAATATTTTTTAATTCTTTATCTGACAATATAATTCCACCAAAAAATTTAGATTATGTATCATTTCCTAAAAGTGAAAAGAAAAGTAAGGGAATGAAAGTAATCAAAGCGAAAGAAGATATAAAATCTATTAGCTTAGAAAATGTAGTATATACCATAAAGGATAATACCCCTTTACATCTTAATATTCTCTACCCTAGTTTTGAACCAAGTGAAAAAAACAAAGAGAAATACCCTCTTATAATATATATTCAAGGTTCAGCCTGGAGAAAACAAAATCTAGGAATGGGAGTTGGACAATTATCAAGAATGGCAGAAAAAGGTTATATTATAGCAATTGTAGAATACCGTTCATCAGACATAGCTATATTTCCAGCCCAAATTAAAGATACTAAAACGGCTATTCGTTATATGCTAAAAAACTCTGAAAAATATGGAGTAGATAAAGATAAAGTTGTTGTATGGGGGGATTCTTCGGGAGGACATACTGCTGCAATGGTAGGAGCAACTTTAAATGAAAAGGAATATAATGATGAAGATAGTCAATTAGATATTAAAGCTATTATAGATTTTTATGGACCAACTGATATTTCAAAAATGAATTTCGAACCTTCAATTCAGGACCATATCTCTCCTAGCTCTCCCGAAGGAGAACTTATTGGTAAAGTAAATGTATTAGAAAATCTAGAAAAAGTTTATCCCACTGTAGTAATGAATCACATATCTAAAGAAAAATATCTTCCGCCATTTCTTATTATTCATGGAAATAAAGACCGTCTAGTTCCTTTTGGTCAAAGTGTATTACTTTACGATAAATTAAAAGAAGAAAACAAAATTGTAGAATTTTATCAATTAGATGGAGCTGACCATGGTGGAGCACCTTTTTGGCAAGAGGATATATTAGATATAGTAGATAAATTTATAAAAGAAAACTTAAAATAGGGAGCCTTTGCTCCCTTATTTTAATATTCTATTCCCTTAGCAATTACCTTCTTCAAATTCAAATGTTTATCTAGGAAAACTATATCAGCAAAATAATCCGGTTGAAGTTTTCCATATCTATTATCTATCTTTACAGCTTTAGCTGGATATAAAGTAGCCATTCTTATAGCTTCTTCCAATGTAATATCACAATGTTTTACTAAGTTTTTTACTCCCATATCCATAGTTAATGCAGAACCACCAAGTGTTCCATCCTCTCCAAAACATTTTCCATCTTTATAATATACCTTATTTCCTTCAAAATAGAAGTATTCCATATCAGTTCCAACTGGAGAAACAGCATCTGTCACTAAAAATAATCTCTCTCCCATAATTTTTATAGCTGACTTTATAGCTGAGTAATGACAATGGAAACCATCAACTATTATACCGGCACAGATATCACTATCAAATATAGTTCCCACTGCTCCTGGATTTCTATGGTTAAACGATGACATTCCATTATATAGATGCGTAGCTAAAGTTACTCCATACCCCTCTTTTTCTTTTAACTCCTCATAAGTCCCATTAGTATGTCCTAAAGCTACATTGATTCCAGCTTTATAAAGTTTTGAAATTACTTTTTTATCAGTTTTTTCTGGAGCTAAAGTAATTATCCTTACATTTTCCTTTCCAGCTTCTATTATTCTATCTATAATCTTATCTTCAGCTGCTCTTATAAATTTTGGATTATGTATTCCTTTCTTTTCTACATTGATATATGGTCCCTCTATATGTAAACCTATTACTCCATATTTTTCTTTATCTATATTTTCCACTAGAGATATAGCTTTTAATATATTTTCATCACTTGTAGTAATAAGAGTAGGAGTAAATGATGTACAACCAAATTTTAAATTTGTTTTATACATAATCTCTAATGTTTTCTCACTAATATCATCATTAAACAGTACTCCACCACAACCATTCAGTTGTAAATCTATAAATCCAGGAGTAACATAGCACCCCTTAGCATCTATAACTTCAATATTTCCGTACTCTTTCTCTAATTCACTTGCATCTAATATATCTACTATTTTTTCATTTTCAAATACTAATACTCTATCTTTATAGAATCTATTTCCTATAAACAACTCTCCATTTACTATCGCTTTTTTCATCTTACCTCCTACAAAAAGGGAGCCACATTAATAAATGCAACTCCCCAGTTGATTTTAATATTTATTATTTATTCTCTGCATATAAGTCTGCTAATAATTTTTCTGAATCTAAGTTATCTTTTTCGATATCTTTGAAATATCTATATGTGCTAACTTTTAATTCTGAACAAGCAGCTTCGTCAGAAACTATTATACCACTTCTGTGAAGTTGAAGAGCTGATATTGTCCACATATGGTTTACTCCCTCTTCTACTCCATGTTGAAGAGCTCTTGATTTATTAGCTCCTGTTACCATTATTAATACTTCTTTAGCATCTAATATAGTTCCTACTCCAACAGTTAAAGCAAGTCTTGGAACTTTATTTATATCTCCACCAAAGAATCTTGAGTTAGCAATTATAGTATCCATAGTTAACTCTTTATCTCTAGTTCTTGAAGATAGAGAAGATCCTGGCTCGTTGAAAGCTATATGTCCATCTGGTCCTATTCCTCCTAAGAATAAGTGGATTCCTCCATAAGATTTTATTTTATCCTCATATCTTTGACACTCTGCTCTATAATCTACTGCCATTCCATCTAATATATTGATATTTTCTTTTGGAATATTGATGTGGTCAAAGAAATTATGGTGCATATAGTAATGATAGCTTTGGTCGTTATCTGGAGTTAACCCTACATACTCATCCATATTGAATGTCACTACATTTTCAAAAGATACAATTCCATCTTTATTTAATTGAATTAGTCTCTTGTACATTTCTAAAGGAGTTCCTCCAGTTGGTAAACCTAAAACAAATGGTCTCTCTTTAGTTGGTTTGAACTCATTAATCTTTCTTGCTACATATACAGCAGCCCAGTCTCCTATATTTTTATCAGTGATAATTACTCTCATTTCTTCCTCCTAAGTTTACTTTATTTTAAACCCTTGAACTAACTCAATAGCATCAAAGATATAATCTTGCATATTTTTATTCTCTAACATCATTTTAACATAAAGCATATCTATTACTGTAAGCTGTGAAATTCTTGGAGATAATGCTGTTGACCTAAAGTTACTATTCATTTCCACAGTATTAAGTCTGATATCTGCTAAATCTTTAATTGGATTTGGAGCTATACTTGTCATTGCTATAACAGTTATTCCTTTACTCTTAGCTACTTTTACAACATTGTACATTTCCATTGTCTTTCCACTATGAGAGATTACAAATAATACATCATCTTCTCCCATTGTACTTAAACAACTTAGTTGCATATGTGTATCCACTTCTATCATAGCATGTTTTCCTAATTCTAATAATTTATAGTAAAAATCCTTTGCTACTATTCCAGAAAATCCTATTCCCGCTAACATTATTTTACGAGCTTTAGATAACATTACTACAGCTTTTTCTAGCTCTGTAAAGTCTGTAACTTCATAGGTATCACTAATAGCAGTAATATTCTCATTAGATATCTTTCTCCCTATAATTTCAAAACTATCATCTGGTTTTATCTCTTCATGCATAATATTTACGTGAGATTCAGCTTTTCTATTTCCAAGATCTTGGCTTAAAGCAAGTTTAAAAGCTGGAAAACCTTTAAATCCTAATCTTTTAGCAAATCTTACAACAGTAGCTTGACTTGTCTTAGTTATATTAGCTAACTCATATGTATTCAAATCTTTTATCTTATCTGGATTTTCTAATATATACTCTCCTACTTTTTTTTCAGTAGAACTTATATTATCTAACATACTATTTATTTTTATAAGTACTCCCATATAAAAAATCCCCCTACTTCTCTTTTTCGCTTCCCTGCGTTATATTTTCTTCTTTCATAAGCTTATCAATACTATTTAAAACATCTCTTTTATTCAAACTCCAAAGAGGTCCTATTAAATTATTTTTATCTCCATCTCCTGTTACTCTATGTATAACTATATTATACGACAAATTTGCCAAAATTTTAACTATTTTTTTCACGTATTCAGATTTTTTTTGTAATTTTATTTCATCTTTCTGATAAAGCTCTTCTAACATAGTATTTTTAAGCACATGTAGAAGATGAATCTTTACTCCCCAAGTTCCACATTTTTCAGAAAACATAGCAGTTTCAAGAGCATCATCCTCTTTTTCATAAGGAAGTCCAACAATAATGTGTGTAACAAATTTTATATCTCTTTTATTTAACTCTTCAGTAGCTTTTACATAAGTTTCCAATGGATATTGTCTGTTTATTCTTTTAGCCACCTCTTCATTTATTGTCTGTAATCCCAACTCTACCCAAAGAAAATGTTTTTTATTTAATTCATCTAATAGCTCTAAAACATCTTCTCCTAAACAATCTGGTCTAGTAGCAATAGCTAATCCCATCACTCTAGGGTGTGAAAGAGCTTTTGTGTAAATCTCTCTCAAGTACTCCACATCAGCATAAGTGTTAGTAAAATTTTGAAAATATGCTATTACCTCTCCCTCTGGGAATTTTTTTTCAATGAGTTTTAGTTGTTCCTCTATTTGATTATATATATCATCTCCACGCTTCCCAGCAAAATCTCCACTTCCTCTTTCACTACAAAATATACAACCTCTTTTGCTAAGTGTTCCATCTCTATTAGGACAGGTAAATCCCCCATCAAGTGAAACCTTATATATTTTCTTTCCAAAGGTTGTTTTAAAAAAATTGTCTAAAGTACTATATCTCTTCATCACTTTTTCCTCTATAAATTTTTAATTCTCTTTTTTATATTATACCATAATTTATAATTTCATTCATCTTATTTAATATAATATAAAGGAGTAAAGAGAAATAAAAAAGGAGATAATCCTACAAAATAATCAATGTAGAATCTCTACTTTAAACTTTATTTTAATTTTTTTATCTCTTATAAGTAAGAATCTTCTCTATTCCACTTTGAAAAGTTTTCTTTACCTCTACTTTATCTTCAGTTACTGATATTATTTCATATCTATTTCCATTAGAAGTCCAAGTTTTTCCAACTACTAGAGGAGCTTTTAACACTACCTCTCCAGAATTTATATCAAGCTTAGATAAATCAGCTACTTGAGCTTCTTCTGTGAATAATAGTAGTATCTCATCATTATCTAAATAATAAACTCTTTGAACAGTTGTAGCTGTATCTGTTGTATCCTCTACTAAGAATTTTTTATCATCTAATTCTACTATTTTGGAATCTACTTTATAACCAGCATTTTCAAATCCACTTGTATAAGTTTGAGTATTTTCTACAAAGAAATCTTCTACTTTAGGCTGTTGAGTATTTGAGCAACCTAAAAGTAATAAACTTCCTATAAAAATTGCTAATTTCTTTTTCATACTATCACTACTTCTTTACTATTATTTTCCCATCATTATAAAAAGGTAAAATATCATACTTATCCATTGTAAAACAATGCTCCATATCTCCTGTAAATCCAATAGATTTTAGATATTCATAGTGCTTTGTTCCCTTTAATGTAGTAGGAATATCTTTTGAGTTTTCTGCTATAAACTTTAGTCCTATTGCCATATCAGATAATTCTATATCTTTCTCTTTAACAGCTCTTTTTATTATCTCCCCAGCACAAAGAGCATCATCTAAAGAAAAATTATCATCTGTACCAGAGCATACAATTACTACATCTCTATTATCTTCTACAATTTGTTTTGCCACTCTTCCTACATTTAAAAAAGCTGATATATATATTCTCTCTGCTCCATCAGCACTTTTTTCTATTGCTCTTGTCCCATTACTAGTAGTCATATACATATTTCTACCCTCTACTAGCTCTCTTGGATATTCTAGTGGAGAGTTACCACAATCAAACCCTTCTATCTTAAGTCCTTTTCTCTCTCCACATAACAATGGATTCTTATCCAACTTTGAATTTTTTAGTACACTCTCTATATCTTTATATGGGTAGATAGCCTTTACTCCATTTGCTAAGGCTGTTGTCATAACACTTGTAGCTCTTAACACATCTATTATGATAACTGTTTTCCCTTTTACTTTTTCTTGAGTAATATTTCCAGCTACATCAATTATATCTATTCTCATCTCTCTACTCCTCTATTTTTGATCTAATTTATTAAAATTTTTATTTTTTTTAAATAAAAAACTTCCTATAAAACCTATTAATCCTAAAAATATATACATTAAAGCTAAACCGCTTCCTGAACCTTCACCTGTAAAATAATGAAAAAACTCTTGCCCATATCCTCTTCCTAACATATATGGCTCAAAAAAATTATCAGCTAATATACCACAAAGTAAATTTCCCATTGGTAAAGTTGCATATTGAATAGTATTTCTTGCTGAAAAAACTTTTCCCTGTACTTCAAGAGGAACCTTTGTTCTCATAAAATATTCCATATTAGCTAAAAGTAATGGTACAAAGAAATGTCCTGCTAAAACAGCTATTGTCCACCAAATATAATTTCTTCCAACTCCTAATAAAATATTACAAATTAAAAATGAAAATATCATAATATTTGCCATAAGAGGAACTCTTTTTTTAGGTTGAGGAAATTTTTGAACTATCAAGCTTCCTAAAAGTCCAGATATTCCTATTGAACTTGTTACAACTCCAAGTTGAATATCATTATTTCCTGTTCTTGAAAGTATCATAGGAGCAAGAGCTGTATTATACATTCCTGCAATAAAATTTATAAATCCCATAAAATATATAAGTGCTAAAATATCTTTTCTATAAAAAATATATTTAACTCCAGCAATACATTGCTTAAAAATATTAATATTTTCTTCCTTTAAACTTTTTATTTCTGGTATATAGACTAAAAAAATAAGAGTCAATAAAGCAAATAAAAAAGTTAATAAATCAACAATTAAAATATATTTTAATCCTGAAAAAGAATAAATTGCTACTGAGCAAATAGGAACAAAAATAGTAATAAAAGAATTAAAGAAAGAACGTATCCCACTTGTTTTTATATAATTTTCTTTGGAAACTATTATTGATATTACCACTTCAGAAGCTGGATTTTGAAAAGCATCTCCTATACCTAAAAGAAAATTTATAATATAGAGATGTTTAACTTCTAATATATCGAAACTAAAAAGCATTAACACTAAAAGCGAAAGAAATCCTGCCATAGTATCAGATAAAATAATTATACTTTTTTTATTCCAACTATCACTAATTCCTCCAGCTATAAAACTAAAGAAAATTTCTGGAACAAGATAACATGCCCCTAGTAATGAAGTTGTTAATACAGAATTACTCTCTTTATATGCCCACAATATAAAACCATAACTTGACAATTTACTTCCAAATTGAGAAACAAATTGTCCTAAACTAAATATATAAAAATTTTTTAACTCATTAATCTTATTTTCCATTTTAACTTTACTCCTTTTCAATATTATCTTTAATTGAAAATACAAAGTTAAAATTTAGATAGTTTTTTTACTCCACACAGCCTATCATATTTTAACTCTGTATGGAGTATATACAATGCATAATTTCATTTTTCGCCCCTGTTATTTTAATTTTTATATTTATAGATTAACACAATTATTTTTATTTTACAACACTCTTTTCATATTATACTATAAAACTTTCAAAAAATAAAAAAAGAAGAGGATAAAATCTCCTCTCTCCTATTTCTAGTTAAAATATTTCTCTAATAATTTATCATAAGTTCCATTAGCTTTTACTTCTGCTAGAGCTTTTTCTATTTTCTCTAATAACTCTTTATCATTTTTTCTAAGAGCGATAGCATACTCCTCTTGAGCTGCAACTGCTTCAGCTATTTTAAGTCCAGCATTTTGTTTTACATAGTTTTTAGCTGGTTCAGAATCTAATACAACAGCATCTACTTTATCAGCTTTAAGAGCCATTATTCCAGCATAAGCAGCATTGAATCTCTCAACTTTTACTCCTTCTATCTCACTTACAACTGTATCTCCAGTAAATCCTAACATAACTCCAACTCTTTTACCTTTTAAGTCATCAAAAGATTTTATAGAGTTATCTCCCTCTTTTACTATTATAACTTGGCTAGCTGTATAGTAAGGTTGTGTAAAAGCAACTGTTTTCTTTCTCTCTTCAGTAGCTGTCATTCCTGCTATTACCACATCTACCTTTTTCATTTGTAGAGCTGGAAGCAATCCATCAAAAGCCATATCTTGTACTTTTACTTCAGCGTCTAAGACTTTTCCCATCTCATTCATTAATTCAATATCAAATCCTGTAATCTCACCTTTCTCTAAATATTCAAAAGGAGGAAATTCTGCATTTGTCCCCACATAGATTTTTTCCTTAGCTAATGCTGTTGCTGATAAAGATAGAACCATCATTCCAATTAAAGCTTTTTTAAATAATTTTTTCATAATAAAATCCTCTCCTTTTACCTTAGTTAATATAAAGTTAAATTACTTGTTTAATACCTTATTTAAGAACTCTTGTGTTCTCTCATGCTTAGGATTACTAAATAGCTCGGTTGGTGTAGTATCTTCTAATATAGTTCCTCTATCCATAAAGAAAATTCTATTAGCTACATTTTTAGCAAATCCCATCTCATGTGTTACTATAAGCATAGTCATTCCCTCTTGAGCTAGCTCTCTCATTACATCTAGTACCTCTTTTATCATCTCAGGGTCAAGAGCTGATGTAGGCTCGTCAAATAACATTACTTCTGGTTCCATTGCTAAAGCTCTTGCTATTGCTATTCTTTGTTTTTGTCCTCCAGATAATTGATTAGGATAGGCACTTGCTTTATCTTTTAATCCTACCTTTTCAAGTAAGATAAATGCTTTTTTCTCAGCTTCCTCTTGAGAAAGATTTTTTAATTTCATAGGTGCTAAAGTTAAGTTTTCCATTACTGTTTTATGTGGAAATAAGTTAAAGTGTTGGAATACCATTCCTACCTTTTGACGAATTAAGTTAATATCTGTATTATCTGACATTATATCTTGATTTTTTATATATATATGTCCACTAGTAGGCTCTTCTAATTTATTTATACATCTTAAAAAAGTAGATTTACCACTTCCAGATGGTCCTATTATTGCTATTATATCTCCCTTGTTTACTTGAGCATCTATTCCTTTTAATACTTCTAATTTATCATAATTTTTACAAAGTTTTTCAATCTTAATCACTTACTTTCAACCCCTTTTCTACTCTTCTCATAAATTTAGTAAATACTGCTGTCATTATTAAATAGATAAATCCAACAGCTAATAGTGGTTCTACTCCTCTATATGTTTGGCTTGTGATGATGTTTGCAGAACGTAGTAAGTCAACTCCACCTATAAATCCAACTATTGAAGTTTCTTTAAGTAAAGTTATAAACTCACTTACAAGTGCTGGTAAAATCTTTTTAACAGCTTGAGGAATGATTATCTCTTTCATAGATTGTCCATAGTTCATTCCCAAAGCTCTTGCAGCTTCCATTTGTCCCTTGTCAAGTCCTTCTATACCAGCTCTGATTATCTCAGCAACATAAGCACCAGAGTTAATACCGAATGAGATAGCAGCAATTACAAGTATAGGTGTATCTCTTAAGCTTCCTACAAATATTAAGTTAGCTAAAATCATAAGTTGAACTACTGCAGGTGTTCCTCTAATTAAATCTACATAACCAAAAGCTAATTTTGAAAGTGGATTAAATTTTTTCCAATTTTTACTATGTTTAAATGGATAAAAATGTGAAAGTTGTAATAGAGCTATAAATATTCCTAAAGCTATTCCAATTATTGCTGCTAGAGCTGTAGTTCCAACAGAAAAGGATAATCCGTTTAGTATATACTTATATCTTTCCCCTCCTATAAAAATATCTTTTAGTAGTGCTAAATACTCCATCTGTTCCTCCTTAATATATTATAACAATTTATTTTTTTATAAAAAAATACAGACACCGAAATGTCTGTATTACATACTTAAATTAAACTAAGAATATTATATATTAGTATTCAAAGCTATCAACTTTATGCTCATGGAAAAACAATTTAAATTATTTCCAATCTTTTCAAGAAGATAAATGTAATTCAGTCAATTTCAAAGACAAGGCTATTAAAATTATTCTTTTTATTGTTCGTCCTTATCCTGAAGTTCCTTAACATTCTCTCTTCCTCCTTTTCGTAATTTTCCTTGATTATACTCTAATTTTTTTTAATTGTCAATATTTTTTTGTAAATTAATTTTTATTTTTCCTTAACTTACTATCTTATTTTCTATTATATTCTTCTAATGCTCTTCTTAAAACTATCATAGCATTTTCTATATCATCTACATTTGTACAGAAAGAAAATCTTACCTCTTGCGTTCCCTTTCCTGGTGTTTGATAGAATCCAGGTCCTGGAGCTATAAGTAAAGTTTTTCCTTCATATGAATAATCTGTTAATAGCCATTTAGCAAATTTTTCTGCATTATCCACTGGAAGTTTAGCAAAAATATAGAAAGCTCCTTGAGGTTTTGAACAGATTACTCCTGGTATTTTCTTTAAGTATCCATATAATAAATCTCTTCTGCTCTTATATTTTAATTTTACATCTTCAAAATAACTATCCATAGTATTAATAAGATTTGCTGCTGCATGTTGCTCTATTGTAGAAACACATAGTCTAGCTTGACAGAACTTTAAAATATAGTTCATTAACTCATGATTTTTACTAGCTATAAGTCCAATTCTTGCTCCACAAGCACTGTAGTGTTTAGATATACTATCTACTAGTATTACTCTATCTTTTAAATCTTCCATTTTCATAACAGAAGTATAAGGTACATCATCATATACAAATTGTCTATATACCTCATCAGCTATGATGTATAAATCATGTTTTTTAGCTATCTCTCCTATCATTCTTATCTCTTCTTCTGTATATATAGTTCCTGTTGGATTTACAGGATTAGAGAACATTATAGCTCTAGTTGTAGGAGTGATTAGGCTCTCTATCTCTTCTTGAGAAGGTAGATGGAAATTGTTTTCTATTGTAGTTGGAATAGGTTTAACTTTTGCTCCTGAAAATGTAGAGAAGCTTGAGTAGTTAGAATAGAAAGGCTCTGGTACTAATACTTCATCTCCCTCGTTACAAATAGACATAAGTATAAATAGTATAGCCTCACTTCCTCCTTGAGTGATAAGTATATCATCTACATCTATATCTATTCCACTTGCTTTATAACTTTTTACAAAGCTCTCTCTTAATTTTAAAATTCCTTTTGAATCTGAATATGTTACAATTTTCTCTTGATAATTATGTAATCCTTCAAAAAATGAGTCAGGTGTTACAATGTTAGGTTGCCCTATATTTAATTTATATACTTTAACTCCTCTCTTTTCCGCTTCGTCCGCAAGAGGTATCAACTTTCTTATTGGTGAAAAATTCATTTCTATTGCTCTGTTGGATATTTTCATAACTCTCCCTCTTTCAAAATTTATTTTAATTGTATTTATCTATTTTATCATACCTTTAAAAAAAATTCAAAATATTTATTGCAAAAAATAAAAATAGTCAAGAACTATTTATCCCTGACTATTTTATAAAAATTATTTATGATAAATTTCCTCATTTAGCATATGTTCGCTCTTAGCTACATAGATACTAGCAGCACTATCTCCTATTACATTTAGAGAAGTTACTAACATCTCAATAGGTCTATTGATAGCAAGTATTAAAGAGTAAGTTAATATTGCTGTGTCATTTACATATCCAAGTCCAGATAAGATAGTAAATAATACTATTGCTCCAGCTCCTGGTGCTGCTGGTGTTCCTACTGAAGCTATAAGAGCAAGGACTCCTATGATAAATATATTAGCAAGTCCTAATTCATATCCAGCTGTACTAGCTACAAATACAGCAGCAATTACTTGCATAATAGCTGTTCCATTCATATTAGTTGTCATTCCAAGTGGAAGTACAAATGAAGCTATATCTTCATTTACTCCAAGCTCTTCTACAGTTGTCTTTTTATTAAGTGGTAGTGTAGCAGCTGAAGATGAAGTTGAAAAACCAAATAGAGCAACTTTAGATGCCTTTCTTACAAATGGCATTGGATTTAATCTAGTAGATGCTACTATTAATATAGCATATCCAAATACTAAGAATAAAAGTAAAGTTATAGTAGTAGATACTACATATATTAAAGCTGGTTTTAAGTGCTCTACTCCATAAGCAGCAAATGTTCTAGTAAGTAGAACAAATATAGCTATTGGTCCAAATTTATTTATTGCAAATGATAAAAACTTTATAACTATATCATTTACCTCTTGTAAAAATCCTTTTACATAGTGAGTTTTTTCTCCTAATGAGTTAATACATAGTCCTGTTGATACAGCTAAGAATACAGCTGCTAATACTCCACCATTTTGTGAAAAAGCAGCAAATATATTATTAGGAACTATTTGCATAATCATTAGAAGTGGGTTACTTCCTGTTTTTCCTGCTACTACATTTACTCCAGATTCAATATGAATACTAAATGCCCCTGACATATTTAAAGCCATTCCTACAAATCCAGCTAAAGCTAAAGCAAAGATTGATGACACTAAGAAAAATCCTAATGTTTTATAAGAGATACGTCCTAATTTTCTTGTATCACTAATGTGGCAAATAGCAAGAGTTATTGAAGTATATACCATTGGTATAATTACAAGTTGTAGTGAGTTGATAAACAATTGCCCTATGATATAGAAGATACCAATTGCTCTTTCTCCTCCTTTAGCACTGATGTCTTGGAATAGTAAGAAGTTTAAAAATTTCCAAGCTCCACTATCTACTCCTACTCTCTCTCTAAAAAAGATACATAAAAATCCAGCAATGATACCTAACACTAAAGCTATACTCATTTTTACAGCTAGTGTATTAGAGTTTTTTTTCATTGTTTTTTTCCTCCTAATATTTATTTTTAAAAAATTCCTAACAGTTATTATATTCCAATTTTGAAAATATGTCAAAGATTTTTTCACAAAATTGCCATATTTTTTTTAAAAAATAAAAAAAAGAAAAAATTACTTTTAAATAGAAAGTAAAATTTTCTTTTTATAATCTACTATTTCTCTATTACTCTTTTAAATAATTTATCTATATCACTATAACAGCTAGGATATTCTACCTTAGGACGAGTAAGAAAAACTACTTCTATATTCATCTCATCAGCAGCTTCTATCTTTTCTCTCTCTCCTCCTGTATCTCCAGCTTGCTTAGTTACAAGATATTTTATATCATATTGCTCTATCATAGCCTTGTTCATATTTTTAGAGAAAGGTCCTTGCATAGCAATTATATTCTTAGGGAGTACCCCTACATCTTCACACTTTTTTACCATATCCCATTTAGGTAAAATTCTAAAATAAAAATTTTTTAAATTCTTAAGCTTAGAAAAATGAGGAATATTATTACTTCCAAGAGTAACTAATATATTTCCCTCTACTCCCTCTAAATATTTTATCAGGCTTTCTATATTATCAAACTCTTTATATTTTTGTGGGAGAAAAGAGATTTCCTCTCTTTCAAATCTAAAATACTCTATTTGTAGCTCCTTACTTACATCAATGGCATTCTGTGAAACTTCCATAGCATATGGGTGAGATAAATCAACTATCTTATCAATAGAGTTTTCTTTTACAAAATCTACCATCATAGAGTAAGTCAATTTTTTACATAGAGTTTTTACTGGCAGATTTTCTAAAAGTTTTCCACCATACTCAGTAGCTGTTGTTACAATTATATCAGTAGTACTCTTTACAATCTTTTCCAGAAAATCTCTAGAATCCTTTGTACCACCTATTACCCAAATCATAGATGATATCCTCTAGGAGTTATCATTTTTCCCTCTTTTACATATGTTTTAGAGTTTCCAACTATAACCACAGTAAACATATCTATCTCATAGTTTAACATCTCATCTAAATTAGTTAAAGTATAGTTCTCATCTTCTCTCCCTACATGCCTTAATAGAGCAACTGGAGTGCTAGGAGCCTTATGTTTTAACATAATCTCTCTTGCCTCTACTATCTGTTCTGTTCTTCCCTTACTCTTTGGATTATATAGAGAGATTACAAAATCTCCCTCACTAGCTCTATCTATTCTTTTAGTAATAACTTCCCAATCTGTAAGTAAATCACTTAAACTTATTATAGCTTGGTCATGCATAAGAGGTGCTCCAACTAATGAAGCTCCAGCTACTGATGATGTAATTCCTGGTATAACCTCTACATCTATTCCACTTCCTAATGCTACCTCTATCATTATTCCAGCCATTCCATAGATACCAGCATCTCCACTACTTATCAGAGCTACTGTTTTTCCCTCTTTAGCTAGCTCTAAAACCTTTTCACATCTGTCTATCTCTTTTTTCATTCCAGATACATAGAACTCTTTCTCCTTAAATTCATCTTTTACTAAATCTATATAAGTGATATATCCAGCTATTACATCTACATTTTTTAAAGTCTTATAAGCTCTTACACTTATATCTTCCATATTTCCAGGTCCTATCCCTACTACATATATTTTCCCTTTACTCATCTCCAAATTTCTCCTCATAAATTGATATTGTTATTCCACTTTGAATATATTTTTGCTCTAAAAATTTACCATCTCCATTAGAAGCTAACAGAGCACAAGGTTCAGATACACAGCTAACTCCTATCTGTTTTTTTACAAATTCAGAGCCTACAAATCTATCCTCCACCTTTTTTATATCCTCTCTGGATATAATTATAAGCTCTCTATTTAAAATTTGGGCTAACTCTATAATTCCAACTTCATCAGCCTTTATATCCACAGTAGAGATTTTTTTTATACTCTCATAAGCAAGATTATGTTTTCTCATTACCTCATCTAATGATTTTTCTATCTCCTCTTTAGGAGTTCCTCTCCTACAACCTATACCTACAATAATATTTTTAGGATATAATCTCATTATATCTATACTTTTTTTATTTGATACTATTACTACTCCAGAGGAATTTTTATTCTCTCCTAATTTTACATTATTAGGAAGTAGTATATCTACCTTTTTATCATCCACTATTAAAGATGTAAGCTCTTTAGCTTTAGTAAGAGATTCCATCTCGCAATTTAGTTTTTGTGCTATTGTGTCTATTGCTATCTTTCCTGTAACATCTGAACTAGTAGTTATAATAGGGAGTAAAGAGCAAGACTGAGCAATTTTATAAGCTAGCTCATTAGCTCCACCAATATGACCAGAGAGAAGAGAGATTACAAAATTTTCTCCCTCATCTATAACTAATACAGCTGGGTCAATATCTTTACTCTTTATAAGTGGTGCTATCTTTCTAATAACTATTCCTGTTGCCATAATAAATATATGCCCATCATAATAGTTAAATTTTCTCTCTAGTTCCTCACTAAAGTTTTCTATTTGAATACTTTCCTCTATATTAAATTTTTTTAGAGTATATATATCCCCCTCTACTTTTTTCCCTATTCTCTTAGCTACCTCTCCAGCTCCTCTTGTTACACTCCAAAATGCAATCTTCATAATTTTCCTCTCTTAAATTTAATTTTAAATAATATCATCTATCTCTATTTTTGAATCAATAAAAGTTGAAAAATTTTTGATATCATTATTTCTTTCTTCATCACTATAATTAGATATAAGTGTTATAGTCGGACTATATCCATATAAGATAAAATCATTTTTTAAATTAAATTTTATAAAGGTTAATTTCTTAGCCATTTCTCTATTCATTATATTAAATGGCGAATCTACCTCATCAAATAAAAAATAATTTCCTTGTAAAGAATCACAATGTTGACAACAATTAGCATACTCTTTCCTTTTAGTTGTATGTGAATATTTTAGTTTATAATTATATCTCTCTTTAATTAAATCTAATATTTTTTCTGAAATATTTCCTAAACTTATTATTTCATAACTAAAAGTATCCTCTATATCAAATTTATCCTCTGAAAACTCAAATTTTTTATAATTATACTCTTCACTTTCTATATCAAATTCTCCATCTTCCCATCTATATAATGGAAGATTTCTAAATTCTATCCTTTGAGGAATACATAAAGCAATAACTTCGGTTTCTTTTTTACATTTCCAACATTGCTGTTTTGAAATAACTAAATAAATATAATCTTTTACTACTATTGCATCTTCAAAATTTTTCAATATATATTGTGCAAATCTTTTATAGTCTTCTTTCTTTTCTACATACCATTTTTTTATTTCTGGATTCCACCTTGCACCTAATCTTTTTACTTTATCCTTTATATCATAATCAACCTCTAAAAATAACATATTCCCTCCAAAAATTTTTAAATAAATTTTAAAGTTTTCTATTATTTTTCTATTTAATAAGGCTACTCTACTCCCTTTCTAAATTCATGAGTAAATGTTTTATCATATAACTTAGATTTTTCATACTCATTTCCTAAAAAATCTCCAACTAATATTTGAGCTGTTTTAGATATTCCTGCCTCTTTCACTTGTACCTCTATTGTTTCTAGAGTTCCTACTACTATTTTTTCATCTGGCCAGCTTGCTCTTTGCACCACAGCTATCGGAGTGGTCATAGGATAGGAAGTAGCTAGTCTTTTTACTACATCTCCTATCATATGAACAGATAAAAATATTGCCATAGAAGCTCTATGAGTAGCTAGGCTCTCTAATGATTCCTTTTCTGGTACAGGAGTTCTTCCCTCTAATCTTGTACATATTACAGTTTGAGAAACTGATGGAAGCGTAAACTCTTTTTTTACAGCAGCTGCTGAAGCTAGGAAAGAGCTTACCCCTGGAATAACTTCATACTCTATTCCATACTCATCTAAAATATCCATCTGCTCTCTATGTGCTCCAAATATTGCTGGGTCTCCTGTATGTACTCTAGCAACTTTTTTCCCCGCTTTTATTCCATTGATAGTTACTTCCATTACCTCTTCTAGTGTCATTGAAGCTGAGTTATAAATCTCTGCTCCCTCCTTATGACAATCTATAACTTCCTTTGGTACTAATGAACCTGCATATATAATTATATCTGCCTCTTTTACAATTCTTTGTCCTTTAACTGTTATTAACTCTGGGTCCCCTGGTCCTGCTCCTATAAAGAAAACTTTTTCCATTCCTCAAACCCTCCCTTTTTAAAAATCATAGTAGTGAAATATGGGATATCCTCTTTTGTAAGATTAGATATATCATAGAAAACTTTTTCTGTATCTTTTCCACTATTAGATACCATTATTATATTATTCATATTGTTAGTTTTTATAAGAGCCTCTTTTAATTTATCAAAATTTCTCATAACTTTCATAAATACTATATTCTCACTACCTGCTAACTCTTTCTCTATATCAGTATCATCATTTATAGATATTATTTTTAATGACTCATCTCCCATTACTATTGGAAAATTAAATCTTGATGACATATCAGCAAAAGATGAAATTCCTGGGATAGTTTCTACCATCGATTTATATCTATCTTGCATATTTTCTAAAAGATATACATATGTACTATAAGTCATAGTATCTCCTATTGTAAGAAATCCTACATTCTTTCCTTCATCAAGTAATTTTTCTACCACTCTTGTATTTGCTTTTCTTCCCTCTACTCTATCCAATGGATTTTTTAACATAGGAAATTCCATAAATACTATCTCTATATCATCTTTTAAATACTCCTTAGCTATCTCATAAGCAGTACTTCCCTCTGCCTTTTTTGCCTCTGGTACTATTACTACATCTAATTTTTTTAAAGTATTTACTGCCTTTATTGTAATTTGCTCTGGGTCTCCTACTCCTACCCCTATACCATAAAATTTATTTGTCATTCTTTAAAGTCCTCCTTCATTTAAATAAAGAAAACTAAGAATTATTTCATACTCCAAGAAGTTGATTAACTATGGCTTCCAAAATTCTAAGAGCTTTAGCTCTCTAAGAATTTTGAAACACAGAAATTTATTTTCTGTGTTTCAATAGTAGTAGTCGTTAAAACTCCTCTACTATTGGAAGAGTTAAGTCTTCGACTTATTGCGTTTTTTAGCATTTCGTTTCGCTGACTTAATCTAACTTCTCTTCGTAATTTCCATAATTCTTTGAGTTTTCTTTAACTCTACCAAACTCTTTACTTATTAATTGTTATTATGTAAATAGGATTTTCCCCATACATCATTGTATAAGGTCCTACCTTTTTTCCTCTTGATACCATCATATTTACTACTTCTATATCTTTAAATCCATACTCTTTAAGTAGAGCCATAGTATCATTTAAACTCTCCAATGTAATTGTATTTATAACAAGTCTTGCATCATTTGTGGAATAATTTATAAAGTGTTCTAATATACTTCTCATACTTCCTGTTGAGCCACCAACAAACATTCTATCATACTCTACATTAGGGATAGACTCTGGAGCCCTTCCGTGTATCAATTCATAGTTAGTTAAATTGAATTTTCTTACATTCTCTTTTATAGTTTCTAATCCTTTTTCCTCTTTCTCTATCCCTATTACCTTTCCATCACTAAGATAAGTGGCACATTCTATTCCTATTGTCCCTGTTCCTGCTCCTACATCTATCAATATAGAGTTAGTTTTTAGTTGAAGCTTAGCAACAGTTACAGCCCTTACCTCTTGCTTTGTCATAGGTAACTCTCCTTGGATAAACTCTTTATCATATATATGCAAGTTTTTCTCTCTCCTTCCTTCTCTACTTTTCTAAAAAACTAAAAATTGCTCCATACTACAAGAAGTTGATTAACTATGGCTTCCAAAATTCTAAGAGCTTTAGCTCTCTAAGAATTTTGAGACACAGAAAATAAATTTCTGTGTCTCAATAGTAGTAGTCGTTAAAACTCCTCTACTATTGGAATACTCGCTTTGCTCAAACAGTTGTGTTTTTTAGCATTTGATTTCGCTGACTTAATCTAACTTTTCTCCGTAATTTCCGCAACTCTTTGAGTTTTCTATCATCAAGATTTTTTCCTTACTATCATTAAATTTATAAAAAACTCTCTATTAAGTTTTTCATAGTCCTCTATATTTATAAAGGTAATTTTTTCATCTGGATAAGAGAGTCTCTCTCCTACCACAATCTCCACATCTCTATACCCAGCTTCGTAGATATTCTTAGCTATTACATATGGAGTATTTATATTGTCAGTAAGGAGTACTATTCCCCTCTCCTTTGAAAAAATCTCTACATACTCAGCCTCTCTTCCGTGCACACTAAGAAGTTTATAATCTTGCCACACCTCTCCTATACGAGAGAAAAGATATTGATAAGAAGATATTCCAGGTATTACATTCAATTCCTCTCTGGAATAATTTTTTCTCAAAAAGCTAAGCAAACTATAAAATCCTGTATCTCCAGATACAATTATACAAATTTTTCTATCTCTATTTTTATTAATAAACTCTATTAAATCAGAAAGTTTACCTAGAGTATATTTTTCACAAGTAGGTAGGAGTAGAGAGGAAATCTCTTCTAATTGTCTTACTCCTCCTATAGCTATCTCGCATTTTTTTATACTCTCTATTCCAATCTTAGTTATATAATCTATATTCCCTGGTCCAAGTCCAACTACATTAATTTTTTTCAGCTAACTCACCTGCCATCTGATAAAATCTCTCACTATATCCAAGAGTATCCCCTTTAAAAGAGAAAAGTAAAACTTCACATTCTAACTCCCCTCTTGAATACTCCTCTACTCTTTTTTTTACCTTATTAGCTACAAATGGGAAGAACTCTTTTTTCTCTATATAATCACAAGCCTCTTCCACAGTATTAGACTCCATTATCTTATGAATATTTTCTGGACTCTCTCCACATAAAAAAGCATTAGCTCCCATTATCTCCACACGAGCATCAGCCACTCTACTGTGGGTATTAAATATTCCTCCAGCTATTTTTATAGCCTTTCCTATATGTCCAAGAAGTAGAATTTTTCTAAATCCAAGTTTTACAGCAGAGTCTATCATAAATCCCACATAGTTACTTATGACTATTGTTTGCTCTAAATCAAGCCCCAACTTTTCACAATAGTTTTTGCTATAATTTCCAAAGGTAAATATACACCAATCTCTATCCTTTGCCATTCTCAATACTTTGAGTTCCACAAACATAGAGTCCTTTAGTGCTTCCTCACTCATAGGTTTTACTATTCCAGTAGAACCAAGAATTGATATTCCACCTACTATCCCAAGTTTTGGATTAAAAGTTTTTTTAGACTTTTCCAATCCTTCTGGAACATATATAGTAATTATAGCTTTTTTCACATTTTCCTCTAAAAACTTATCAGCTACCTCTTCTATCATCTTTTGAGGACCGGGATTGATAGCTGGTTTACCTATCTCTACTTGTAATCCAAGCTTGGTAACTTTTCCTACTCCTCTTCCACCAACTAAGACAAAATTTTTAAAATAGATTCCATTTTCTATATGGGGTAATTTATCTACTAATTTTATCTTAGTACATATATTTATTCCATTAGTTACATCTGGGTCATCTCCAGCATATTTAGTCACAGCCACACTTACAGAGTTTTTTCTTGTCTTTATCTTATATATGGGTACAACTATCTTTTCTCCATTAAGTGTTGTAAATTCTAGTTGTTCTAAGTAATTATTATTTATTAGAGCCTCTAATCCTGCTTTTATACCTACAGCAGAACAAGTTCCAGTGGTATAACCACACTTTAATTTATCAGACATTTAAAACCCCTCTCTTTTATACATCTGATAAAGTATTCCGTGAAGAATAGATACAGCTACTGTACTTCCCCCTTTTCTTCCATTTATAGTGATATATGGAAGTCCTAATTCTTTAAATGCCTCTTTTGATTCAGCTGCCCCTACAAATCCAACTGGAACTCCAACCACTAAAGCAGGTTTTTCAATCTCTCCTCTCTCTATCATCTCTTTTAGTTGATATAGAGCTGTTGGAGCATTCCCTATTAAAAATATTTTTGTATCTCTATCTTTTCCAGCTTTTTCCATTCCTACTATTGAACGAGTAACTCCTCTCTCTTTAGCCTCTTTTATAACCTCTTCATCAGACACTAAACAATAAGCTGAAGAGTTAAATTTTCCTAAAACTAATTTACTAAGTCCATTTACTATCATATTGGTATCACAGTAAATCTTACAACCATTTTGCAAAGCTTCCATAGCACTGTCCACAGCCCCATTTTGAAACTCTATCAAATCAGCATATTCAAAATCTGCTGTTGTATGTATTACTCTTTTTGCTATTGGGAGAGTTTTTTCATCAAATTTCTCTCTCTTTTCTCCTAATTCCTCCCCTATTATCTCAAAACTTCTTTTTTCAATATCTTGAGGAACTTTTATATATGTACTCATCTTTTTACTCCTTTATATAAATATTTCCATTTCATTATTTTTCTCTTTAAATCCTAGTTTAAGATAAATTTTCTTTCCTTCCTCACTTGCATTTAACCATAATTTTTTAATTCCTATTTCCTTAGAATGCTCTATTAACTTTTCTGTTATCTGCTTTCCATAGCCTTTCTTTCTATATTCTGGTAAAGTATAAATATTCAATATATATCCCTCTCTTCCAGAAATATTTTCCATATAAGGTATCCTTTCAAATAAGCATAAGGAACCTATACTTACTATTTTATTTTCTTTAAATATCCCATAAGTTATTAAACTCTTATCAATATTTTTTAGGTAATGCTCCTTAGTGGAGTTTTTTAAATTTTCAATATTATCATTTTTATCTATTTCTTGTAATTCATAAAAAAGTTTTAATCTTAAATCTAAAAAAAATTCTACATCTTCGATATCTAATCTTTTTATAATCATCTTTTTATTATATAACCCTTCTTTTCTAAAACTTCATCTGTTTTTCAAATAAAACAGAACTTCTTATCTAATTTAACTTGTGAACAATCCTCTACCTTACAAACTGAAAAATTATAATTTAATATTTTAATCTCCATATTATCTATTCTCTTTTATTATTTCCTCCAAATAATCTAAACTCTTAAAAAAATGTATATGTGGATAGCCAGCTCTACAATTTTTTTCTTTAAAGACACAAGCCCACTCTTTACCATTAGGTTTTATAGCTCTATACTCTCTACTATCATCTTTTATATCAGATATTTTAGAGTAGTGAAATTCGTGTCCTCTTCCTAAAGTTTTTTCCTTGTCATAAAGAGATATATAACCAAATCTAGAAATATCTAATCTATCTCTCATCTCTACACTACATTTTATAATATCACACATAGGGAAATATTTCCCATCTAGCAGTTTTATTCTAGAGGTAAGATACATAAATCCTCCACACTCTCCATAAATTTTTCCACCCTTTTGATGATACTCTCTTATACTCTCTATCATCTCAATATTACTAGATAACTCTTTGGCATAGTTTTCTGGATAACCACCACCAAAGTATAATAAATCTACCTCTGGTATCTTTTTATCATTTATAGGAGAAAAGGGAATCAATTCCATTCCTAAATCCTCCATCAGTTCAAGATTGTCATTATAGTAAAAACTAAAGGCTTTATCTTTAGCTACCCCTACCTTTAATCCCTTATACTTATCTTTTAATTCTTCAAAAGGATTTTTTCTATATTCTCTTTCTCCTAACTCCGCTATTTCTAAAAGTCTTTCTACATCAATTGTCTTTTGCAAAATCCCCTTTAAATGCTTTGATTTTTCTCTTAAGTCATCTACCTCAGCAGCTTGTAGAAGTCCAAGATGTCTACTTGACACACTCAAACTCTCATCTTTTGGAAGATATCCTATACACTCTACCCCTGTATATTTTTCTATTGCCTCTTTGTAATGTTTGTACATAGCCTCAGTAGTTCTATTGATTATTACACCAGCTATTTTGACTCTACTATCCAACATCTTATACCCGAGTACCTCAGCAGCTATACTTGTACTTTTTCCTCCACCACTTACTATTAAAATAACAGGTAAATCCAATACTCTAGCTAAATGTGCTGAACTATTATTATCTAAGCTATGGTTTATTCCATCGTATAGTCCCATCACTCCCTCAACTATTGAGATTCCCTTATGATGTTTATAGAAAGAGTATTTTACCCCCTCTTCTCCCATCATAAACAAATCTAAGTTATAGCTTTTATTTCCTGTTACAAATTGATGAAATGTTGTATCTATATAGTCTGGTCCAACTTTAAATGGAGAAACATTTTCAAAGAGCGACATAAGTCCCATTGATACAGTGGTTTTACCTATACCACTACTTACCCCAGCTATCATAAATCCTTTCATCTTACCACCTCAGCAAGATTTTTTAATACCTTCATATTATTTTCTCTATCTTTGATAGCAAGTCTAATATAGTGATTATTTAGTCCTACAAAGTTAGAAGCATCTCTTACAACTATTCCTCTCTCTATCAATTTCTCTCTCACTTCATTAGAGCTCTTATTTAAAAGTTGTATCAAAATAAAGTTTGTGTTAGTCCTATATGCTTTTATTCCCTCTATCTTTAGAGCTTCATTATAAAACCAAACTTTTTCCTTTTCTATCCAATTCTCACTTTTTTCTATATACTCTCTATCCCATAACATAGTTTTTCCTGCTATGTCAGCAAAACTATTTATACTCCACGGCTCTTTATACTTAGGAAGAGTTTTCATTATCTCTTTATCATAACTTATTCCATATCCTAATCTCAACCCAGGTACAGCAAAAAATTTTGTCAATGCTCTCATTACAAATATATTACTATCCTCCAAATTTACAGCTGTAAATTTTTCCCAACCTTTTATAAATTCTATAAAAGCTTCATCTATAAAAAGTTTTATATCTTTTTTTTCAACTCTCCATTTATTCTTTGAATATTTTCAAGAGATATAAAATTTCCTGTGGGGTTATTAGGATTACATATTACTACTAAGTCACATTGAGGGATAGAATTTATAAATTTTTCTACATTCAAATTAAAATTTTCTCTTTCATCTAATATAAAATACTCTATCTCACAATCTATACTCTCTAATGCTCTTCTATATTCAGCAAAGCTTGGAGCTACTACAAAGGCTTTTTTAGGTTTTAAGCTCTTCATATATAGAAAAAGTATTTCTGTAGCTCCATTTCCTACTACTATATTTTCTATATCTATGTTATTATATTTTCTAATACTCTCTCTCAGTTCTATATAATCTGGGTCTGGATACTTTTCTAATATATCAAAATTTTCTATCACACTTTTTTTAAACTTTTCAGGTACTCCTAAGGGATTTATGTTTGAGCTATAATCTAATAGCTCCCCCTTTCCCTCTCTTTTTAGTTTATATATATTTCCACCGTGTAAATCCATCTATTCTACCTCTTTTCCATAACATAGTTTTCTAATAGAATACCTTCTCTCTCTACCAACTGTTGTTTTATAACTTTATACCCTCTTTTAATAAAAAATGGTTTTGCTGTTATAGAGGCGTGAGTATATAGTGAGTATATAGTGGTTTTCCTTTTACTTTATTTTCTAACTTATCACAAATCATTGTAGCTATTCCTATTCTTTGAAAAGCCTTATGCACATATAATCTATCCAAATATCCATCTTCAGCAATATCCCCAAAGCCAACTATTATACCATTACTTTCAGCAACAACTGTGTAGTTTTTTAAAAAAGAAGTATCCCATTTCTCTATATCTATATTCTTAGTCGCCCATACATCTAATTGCTCTTGAGTATAATCTTTTTTATTTATACTATGCACTGTATTATAAAAAAGCTCTGTTATCTCTTGGCAATCAGAAGATTTATATTTTCTTATCTTTATAGTATTTTCTTCTTTTACACTTATATATAAGATAGAATGACATTTCCCATCTTGTGAAAATATTGGCAAGATATCTAATTGATAATCTTCAATATATACTCTATTCAATTTATTATTTTTCTTATCTTCCCATACTCTATTCCAAACTTTTCTGGCACAATTTTCTATATTATCATCTATCTCTTCATATTTTATAAATTCTCTATTTTTTACTCTCTCATCTAACTTTAATAAGAATTTTAATTCTCTTCTCATTATAGTTAAATCATATTCTCCATTTTCATCACTCTCATAATTACTATATTTCGAAATTAATAATTCATTTTTATTTTCTGGGAGCAAAGAGATTTTTTTAGAGAGTATATCTCCCCAAAGTTGAGAAATTTTTTCCATTCCTTCTGGAGTATTATTTGTTCTCAATACTACCTCTTTTAATATATAACTCATTTTATTACCTCACTTATTTTAGAATAAAATATCTAACTTGTATTCTTTATCTATTAAAATATACTTACAACCATATTTTTGACACTCTCTTAGATTTTTCTCATTTTCCTCTATAAGAAATTCTTTTGTACAATAGGAATCATCTAATCTATTTTCTATTGTATTGGCATACTCAACTATCTTATCAAAATTCTTTTCAATATACTCTTTACTCATAATTAAACAATAATATTTTATATTCTCTAGATATTTACTATCAAAATCTCTCTCCCAATCAAAAGGAACATAACAACCTTCAACTATTAGATTTTGTTTATTCTCAATAGCTGTTTTTATAATCTCTCTAACTATTCCCCAAAGATATGGAGTAAGTTGTTCATCATCTTCTGCATTTAGATTTATATTTCCACTTCTTATTAATCCCATCTTTATATGGTCTATTGATAGATAAGGAAACTTATATCTCTCTAGTAGGTTTTGGGCTAATAGAGTTTTTCCTGTATGTGATGCTCCTGTTATAATTATTATCATTAGATAATCACTCCTATTAATTGAGATAAAATTATAAATGTAGCAAGTCCCACCCAAGAGGAAACATATAGAAGTCTAATTCCTCTTTTTACATCTGGTATTCCAAAATGTTTTAATTTATCTCCAATAGTAGGTTTGTCGTGCCATTTTCCAAAGTAGCTAGTTCTTCCACCAAATTGTACTCCCAATGCTCCAGCGAAAGCAGCTTCAGAGTGTCCAGAGTTTGGGCTAGAATGGTTTAGTCTATCTCTAAAAAATATTCTCCAAGCACTTCTATAATCCATTCTTAATAAAAAAGCTCCCATTGGAATAATAAATCCTCCAGCTATTCTAGCAGGAATAAAATTTGCCATATCATCTATCTTAGCAGATAACATTCCAAAATCAATATATTTATCATTTTTATATCCTACCATAGAATCCAAAGTATTTATCGCCTTATATCCCATAGCAAAAGGAAGAGCAAGAGATACTCCCTCAATAGTAAAAAAACTTCCTACAAAGGCAAAGAACATAGGAGCAATAACTCCATCTACTGTATTCTCACTTATTGTTTCCAATATACTTCTTACTATTTGAGTAACGTCCATACTATTTGTATCTCTACTTACTAAATAGGCTAGCTCTTTTTTAGCCTTTTCCATATCTCCCTCTACTAAAACTTTACAAACTCTAAATCCTTCATCTGCTAAGCTTTTAGTAGCCAATGTAGTATATAGAAAAAATATTTCCAACATAGGTGATAACTTAACTAAATAAAATGATACTAAAAAAGTTATTCCAATAGTCAGTATAGCCAATACTCCCCCAGTAATTTTTTTACAGCTAAATCTGTACAATAATTTTTCTAGTAAAGTTATAAGTTTTCCTATAAATCTAACTGGGTGTGGAAACCAGTGTGGGTCTCCTAATATTAAATCCATTATATATGCTATACTGTATCTCATTATAAAAATCATCTTACTCACCTAATATTTTATAAATTTTTTCCATCTCAATATTTTCTCTAAAAATTTCTTCAAGCTTGTCTAGCTCTTTCTCTCTATACTCATCAAATGATATCCCTTGAGCTTGTAATTCCATACCTTTTTTCTCTCTTACCTTGTTGAGTATATGTCTAGTTACTTTTTCATTGTCAAATATACCGTGTAGATATGTTCCAAAGATATTTTCTCCCTTTACAACTGCTACTACTCTCTCATCAGCTGTAACCTTTCTCTCCTCTCCTAAAGTTACCCCTTGATGAATTTCATATCCTTTTATCTTTTCTCCCTCTAGTCCTTCAAGCAATCCAGATGTATTTATAAGTCTACCTTTATATTGTAAAGTATTTTTCTCTCTCTCCATCACTGTTTCCAATTCCAATAGAGAAAGTCCAGGAATCTCTTTTATCTCACTCTCTATTCCATATGGGTCTTTTATCTTCTCTCCCATCATTTGAAATCCACCACAAATACCTATTATAATTTTTCCAGCCTTAGAAGCTTTTATTATTTCAGTAGCTATTCCATTATCCTTTATCTCTTTTAAGTCATCTATGGTGTTTTTAGTTCCAGGGATAATTATAATATCTTCATCTCCTAACTCATCAGCAGAAGTAATATATTTTATATTTACATCTTCTACTATTCCTAGTGCATCTATATCAGTAAAGTTAGATATATGTTTTAATTTGATTACAGAGATATTTATTCCCTTTCTATTTTTCATTTTCTTAAATCTCTCTGTTACACTGTCTTCATCTTCTATATCTATATTACTATAAGGCATTACTCCTATTACAGGAACTCCTGTCAATTCTTCTATCTCTTTAAGTCCAGGTTTTAATATATTTACATCTCCTCTAAACTTATTTATAATTACTCCTTTTACTCTTGCTCTCTCCTCTGGAACCATAAGCATAATAGTCCCATATATAGAAGCAAAAACTCCACCCCTATCTATATCAGCTACAAGTATCACAGGAGCATTAGCCATCTCTGCCATCTTCATATTGGCAATATCCTCTCCCTTAATATTTATCTCAACAGGACTCCCTGCTCCCTCTATTATTGATATATCATAGTTTTCTCTGATATAATTATATGATTTCATTATCTCTGGCTTTAAAGAGGTTTTAAATTTCCCATACTCTATTCCACTCATATTCCCAATAGATTTACCATTTACTATCACTTGAATCTTTCTATCTGTGGTAGGCTTTAGAAGTATAGGGTTCATATATACTTCTGGTTCTATTCCACAGGCATAGGCTTGTACCACTTGAGCTCTTCCCATCTCTAGCCCCTGTCTTGTAACAAAAGAGTTAAGTGCCATATTTTGAGATTTAAATGGAGATACTTTATACCCATCTTTTGTTAAAGTTCTACATAGCCCTGTAACTATCATACTCTTTCCAGCTCCAGATGAAGTCCCCACTACCATTATATTTCTATGTTTCATTTTTCACCTCAATAAATAAAAAAAGTATAATAGATATTAAAAGTATTTGCTAAGCTTAAAAGAAAGCTCAAGAATTGTGCAATTTATGAAAAGAAATTAAATCAACTCATCTTAGCTTTCTTTAATTCAGAATTATCAACTGAATAGATACTTACTTTTTATTTATTATCTACTATACTTATATCTCATTTTTCTTTCTCCTCCCGTCCACGCAGGATAGTTAAATATTTTAAGCGAGATATCCTGACTTTGATTCAACCTACTTGTACTCCTTCCCAATTCCTCAGTGGCTAATGTACTTTCGTCCTCATTACAGTGGCGGGACCGTACAAGAATTTCACTTGTTTCCCTCTACTTAAAATTTTACTTATCTTTTCTTTAAATATTATATAATACTTCAAACATTTCCGTCAAGAAAAGAAATACTGAGAATTATATATATTATTTCTTGTTTTTTATGAAAAAAGATATTAATTATATTAATAATTATCATTTTCTAAAAAAATACATTCCCTTGTTTTATTTTCTTCTATTAGTAATCTAAAAATTTTGATTTTTTATCAAAATATCCAAGTTTTTCATAGTGATATTTTGGATAACTTAGATGTAAAAAACTTTTTGCCCTACTACACCCTACATAGTAAAGTCTTTTCTCCTCTTCAAGATTTTCTTTTTCAATACTACTAGGAAATACCCCATCTAAAAGTGTAGGTATAAAAACTATCTCCCATTCCAACCCTTTAGAAGAGTGTAAGGAGTAAAGGGCTACTCCTCTTTTCTCTTCCATCTCTTTTTTATAATATGGTATTTTATATTCCATCAATAACTTTTCCATCACTTTTACTGTATATTTATTTCTAAATAGTATCACCATCTCCTCAAAGGGAAACTTCTCTTTATAAGCTAAAATCTTCTCACAAATATATCTTCCCTCTTTCTCCTCATCTTTAAATGAGTTGATATGTACTCTCTCCCCTCTTCTTCCTGTTCCATAGATTTTTTTATTATATTTAATTTTAAAATTATTAGCAATTCTATTAGTATATGCGATTATCTCCTCACTACTTCTATAATTTTTCTCTAGCTTAATCAATTTTGCTTTTGGGAAATCCTCTCCAAATTTTAAAATATTAGTAAAGTCTGCTCCTCTAAATCCATATATACTTTGATAGTCATCTCCTACTACCATAAGATTTTTATCTTCTCCTACAAGAAGTTTAAGCAGTTCTCTTTGAGCTAAATTACTATCCTGATACTCATCTACTACAATATAATCTATCTTATCTCTTATAATTTTTAAAAACTCTCTATTCTCTTTAAATTTTTTTATGACTATCTCAACCAGATCATCATACTCATAAACATTTTTTATTTTTTTATATTTTCTATATTCGGACTTAATTTTTATAATGTCATCTATATGCTCTTTAGGAAAGATATCTTCTAATCTCAACCTTGCATTTTGTAATTTTTCTAATCTATTTGATAACTCTTCAATATCATAAAATTTTCCTTTGTATTTTTTATTTAGTTCAAACCTCTCTACTATTTTTAAGAGAATCTTTTCTCTTTCTCCCTCTTCCATTATATTTAGATTATCTACTTCAAAAAGAGCCTTATATTTAAAAATAAGTCTAGCACAAAAAGAGTGAAATGTAGTTACTACTGTTTTTAGCTCTTCTACATTTAAAATATTTTTTAATCTCTCTTTCATCTCTTCACTAGCTTTTCTAGTAAATGTTACCATTAAAATTTTTTCCTCTGATACTCCGTTTTCAATCAACCAAGCTGTTCTATATACTATTGTCCTAGTTTTTCCAGAACCTGCTCCAGCTATCACTAGATATTGTCCCTCTGTTGAGAGCAGTGCTTTTTTCTGTTCCTCATTGAGTAGAGAGGAATAGTCTATTTTATATCCTTTAGATAAAAGAGAGGTATCTACACTCTCTACCTCTCTCCTCTCCAAATCTCTTATACTTTTTCTCAATAGAGTTTCCTCATCTGATTTTTCTACTTTTCTCTCTCTAATTTTTATCCCTTTATCTTCTCTCTTCTCTTTCTTTACTAATCTCTTTAATATCTCCCACATATTTCTCCTTAAATAATGATATTATCTATTAGCAAGAGCTTCCATTATCTCCACACATTTTCTTGAAGTAGCAAAACTATTTAAAGTTGATTCTACTCTTCCCTCTTCTATAAGTTTTGCGAACTCCTCTATCTCATATCTCATATCATTTGTATAGGTATCTACTTCTATCTTTTCCTCTCTACCATCTCTATATTTAATTGTTATTCCTTTTACAGTAGAAACCTTATCTATAACAATAGAACCATCTTCTCCTATTATCTCTGATGGAGTTTTTTCATCTGTTATTTTTGAATAAGATATTACTCCTATCTTATCTGGATATTTTAAAATAATTGTTCCACAACCATCTACACCACTACTTAATAGATAGTTACTTCCCATATACTCTTTTGGTTCTCCAAACATAGCTAAAGTAAAATATAATGGATAGACTCCTATATCATATAGCGCTCCTCCAGACATATTTTTATCAAAGATATTTGTAACTTCTCCAGCTTTTAATAAATCATATCTTGATGAGTATTGACAATATTTTAACATCACTTGTCTTATTGCCCCTATCTTATATAAGTTTTCTTTTATTAACTTAAAATTTGGATTAGTAGTAGGACGCATTGCTTCCATAAGTACCACTCTATTTTTTATAGCTATCTCTTTTAATATATCAAACTCTTTTACAGTTGGAACTATTGGTTTTTCACAAATTACATTTTTCCCTGCTTCCAATGAAAGTTTTGCTTGCTCAAAATGTTTTCCATTAGGAGAAGCTATATATACAGCTTGTATATCCTTATCTTTTAGCATCTCCTCTATATTAGTATATATTTTTTCTATTCCAAACTTTTCAGCAAATCTCTTTCCTTTATTTTCATCTCTCGAAAGAAGAGCATAAGCTTCACACCCCTCTGTACTCTTTAATGCATCTATAAATTTTTCACTTATACTACTTGTCCCTATTATTGCAAATTTTATCATCTGACTCTCCTTTAATATTTTTATATTTCTAATTTGAGTATAACTTACACTATATAAAAAATCAAGAGCAATTTCTGAATTACTCTTGATTTATAAATATTTTTACTCTTTTTCTTTAAAATACTCCCCTAATAAAAAAGCACTTAAAACTATAAACAAAACAATAGATGAAAAAGCAGAACTCTCCATATATTTTTTACTACTTACCAATGAATAATTTACAAGGGAAGCAATAGGTATTATATCTCCTAACTGCATAGTATATACCACAGTAAACTCTCCAAATATCACAGCAAAAACTTGGAGAAAAGAGGAGATAAAAATATTTTTTAAAATTGGAAACTCCACATATCTAAATCTTTGATAAAAATTTTTACAATCTAACTCAGAAGCTTCCAATATATCAACAGGAAATTTTTTTACATACTGATACATAAAAGAGTAACCAATTGGTATAGCTCCTATGAGATATCCTATCCCTAAAAGTATAATAAGAGGAATATCAAATAGGATATTCATATAATATAAGGTTATAGCTAGAAATGCTCCCGACACTCCCATATTAGAAAATATGATTATGTCTGTTAACCTACTATAATTTTTTATAATCAGATAGATAGTAAATACAGTTATTCCACTTACAACTACAGATATTCCAAAAGAATTTACTACCCCTTTTATTACTCCAAACTCCTCATTAAATTCAGGAGAAAAGAGATTTAAATAGGATTGTATAGAAAATTTTCCTGTCAACTGATTAATAAATGAAAATATAAAAGATAATCCTACAACTCCATATTGAAATACCATATATACTAGAGAGTATATTTTAAATATAGGATTGAGTTTTTTCTTTTCTTGTTCTCCTGATATCTCATACTCCTTTACAAATACTCCTAAAGAATTTAAAACTAACAGTATTATAAATTGTAATCCTCCTAAAAGCATAGCCTTAGAAAAATCCGCTCCCCCCATCAATGTATTAGCTATCTCTACCTCTATATTAGAATATCTTATTCCTCCCAGTGAAAGAATTATTCCTAACCCTAAAAAACAATAGGTAAATACTAATATAAAAGCTCTAAATATCTGTGGAAGTATAAGAGGAAGTTGCCCTCTAAGAAAAATTGTCAAGGCACTAGCTCCATCTATTCTCATAGCTTCTCCTAGCTCTTTTGGAATTTTTCTTAAACCTTCACTTATATATTTTACAAATATAGGAGAGTTATAGAAAACATTAGCTATTATTATCCCCTTCAGTGTGTATAGTATATTTAATTCTTTAATTATTGGAAGGTTAAATATAACTGAAAAAATTGTAACTATCGATATTACAGGAAAGAAAAATGGAATAAAGACTAATCCCTGTATAAATTTTGATAGAGTATCTTTATTATAAGCAGAATAATAAGCTGGAACTATTCCAACTATTAAAGCCATAATTGTAGAGTAAAATCCCTGCTTTATAGAAAAAGATATTATCTCTTGAATATAACTTTCCTTTAAAATTTCAAAACTTGATAGTTCAAAAAAATCTCTAGCAAAATAGTATATAGGAGCTAACCACAATACTCCATAAAGAAAATTTACTAAGAATCTCCCCAATTTTTTTTTCATTTTTACTCTCTCTTTCTATTTAAATTTACTTTTTTATAATTATAGCAAATTTTTATCTAGTTGACTATTCTTCCTCTTTTCTTTTTTTAGAATTTGTGATATCATCTAATATAAACTTGATTTTTAAAAAGGTGGATTTATGATATATTTTTTACACGGAGATACTGCTCCTTTGCAGATAAAATACGAAGAAATTTTAGATGAGATTAAAAGTAACAACCCCTCTATTCCAGAAAAAATTTTTGATGCCTCATTAGATGAGGTTACTCAATTTTTTGACTCTGTATCTACAAACTCAATCTTCTCTCCAAAAGAATTAGTAATTCTAAAGAGGGTAGAGAGCTTTAAAAATTTAGAGGGAATAGCAAAGTCCCTTAAGATGTATAATCTTACACAAAAAGAGATAATAATAATTTATGAAGAGTTCTTAAATGACTTTGGAAAGATAAAAAATCCAATTCCTAAAAAAACACTGGATAGTTTCAAAGAGATAGCAGAAATTATATGTTATAGAAAAGAGAATGAAAAAAAAGCTATAATTTTCTATCTTCAGCAAGAGTTAAATATTTCTGAATATGAAGCTGAAAAGTTTGTAGAATTAGTGGGAGATGACTTTTTCAAAGTTAAAAATGAAGCTGAAAAAGTAAAAAATTTCTTAGATGGAGAAACTTTTAATTTAGATAAAATAAAACCTCTCCTATCTATCAATGAAGACTTTAATTTAAAGACTCTTATTGAAAATTTTATTACCTCTAAAGCTAAAGATGATTTACTCCATTTTATAGCTAAAGAAAAATTACATTCTAATTTTATATATGGAATAGGAGATGAAATAATTTTATATCTAAAACTTTCTTCACTTGCTCAAAATGGTATTATAAACAAAAATCTCTCTTATAAAAAATTTAATGAGGGAATTTTTGAAGAGATTAAAGAATTTTTCCTTACTGAAAGAGGCTATCCTCATCCTTATACTCTTTTTTTGAAGCTAAAAAATATTGAACTATTTGAAACAGAATTTCTAAAGAAAAAATTAAAAGAATTAACATATTTAGAGTATAGTATTAAGAGTGGTAATATGGATATGGAAATAGGGGTAGAGGATTACATATTAGAATTTTTTAAAAAATAAATCAAGAATAACAGACATTGTTAAGAATATTTAGAGTAGCTTGGCGAAAATAAATATAAAAAACACTTCCTTTATAACTTAGAGAGATTTGGTGTTTTTTAATATCTTATAAGCTTTAGCTACTCTTTATTCTTTAAATAAAAGTTATTCTTGATTTATTTTTTTGAAAAAACACCTTAAAATATTTTATATATAACATTAATTATAGGACTTTATTTATAGAAATAAAAATTAATTACGATTACTTCAAATTCTATGAATAAAAAATTCTTTACTTACTATGATAAATATGATATACTATTAACCGACTATTTTTTTAAGGAGAGTTTTATTATGAAATTAAAAAATATTTTTATCTGTATTCTTATTTTTACTCTAAATATTATAAGTTATGCAGAATCTTCTATTCCAAAAGTTGAGTATAAAAAGATAGAGGTAAATAGTTTAGAAGATATAAAAAAATGGAAAGATTCAGATGAACTATATGTTTTTACTAAAATTAATATTGATTTAAGCAAACTATCCCCATTAAAAAAGAAAGATACTTTTGTAGATATTTTACTTCCCTCTATAAAGGTTGTTAATGCTGAGATAGAAAATAACAGAAATATAGCTAAAACACTTTCTCAAAAAACTACTCTTTCTGAAGAGGAAAAAAAATACGCTGAAAATCTTTTTAAGAAATATAGAGTTGAATATGGGGACTGGGAGAAACTATATTCTCGTCTTATTATTTATCCTACTTCACTGATTTTAACTCAAGGAGCTATAGAGAGTGGTTGGGGTACTTCTAGATTCTTTAAAGAGGGAAATAATCTATTTGGTATGTGGTCTACTAATCCAAATGAGCCAAGAATACCTGCTAAAGGAGTTAGAGAAAACGGATTTGTTCCTCATCTAAAAAAATATGATAGTGTAAAAGGTTCTGTTTCAGATTTTGTTTTAAATTTTTCTAGAAATAAAGCCTATACAAATTTAAGAAAATTACTTCGTGAAAATCAACCACCTCAAATTGTTGCTGAAGGACTTATTAACTATTCCGAAGAGAAAGAGAGATATGTAAAAAAAAGTTATCAACACGATGAATTATAATGAATTTACTGAATTTGATACCCCTATTGAATAACCAGCATTTAATTATAAAAAACTACATCTAAATTCTAATAGTGAACCTCTCCCACTTAAAATTACTTTGTAATTTTTGAAGTGGGAGCTTCTTCTTGGGAAGTAGTTGCTTTTGTTAGCCAACTATATTTACCAAGCTAACCCCGTAGTTCCCACGGTTCTTTTTATTTTTAGACTGCTTGTTTTATTCTTAGACCTTCAGTCAATATATTTTTAGCTGCGTTTATATCTCTATCGTGATGAGTATGACAAACTGAACAAGTCCACTCTCTTACATCAAGAGTTTTTCTTGCCATCTTTATAACCACATACAGAGCATATTTGA
>NZ_GL987990.1:14997-15949 GCF_000158195.2 Fusobacterium mortiferum ATCC 9817 | reverse complement strand
TATATTGATAAGACGTACTTTAAGTATATGTAAACAACTTATTTTACCTTTTTTTCTAATTTATGTCAAGAGCTTTAACCTAATTTAATAGAACTTTTTTCCAAAAAAACTAAATTTTAAAACAAGTTTTTAATGCATAAATTCGCTTTTTCAATAAAATATGTATTTGTCAAAAAATAAAAAAAGATAGATTATGCACCTTTCAAATTTTACATAATCTATCCTTTATCTACGGAAGTGATTTAATTTTTTTATTTAGATCGCTTCCAATTTTCTCTTTTTTCTAAAATAAGAATCAGACTTTTACTATAAATAATTATATCGTTTCCAAAAAGAAATCCCCTAAGTGAGTTTTGCTCTACACTTCAAGTAATTTCTCCCTACCTTACCTCATTAAATAACTCTTATAACTTCTAAACTCCTTCAAAATGCTCTGATATATAAGTTTCCAATGCTAGTTGTTACTACTGACATACTACATTCCTCCCTTTTCTTTTTAGACTTTTTTAGACAACCATCACACTCTTTTATAGTTACCACAACAATTTTTTCTTATATATCCTCTAATACAAATCTTTACTGTCATCTCAATAAAATCAAAAATTATATAAAAAATAAGGAGGTATTTACAACTTCTTAAGTTATACCTCCGTGAACCTCTCCCACTTAAAATTACTTTGTAATTTTTGAAGTGGGAGCTTCTTCTTGGGAAGTAGTTGCTTTTGTTAGCCAACTATATTTACCAAGCTAACCCCGTAGTTCCTACGGTTCTTTTTATTTTTAGACTGCTTGTTTTATTCTTAGACCTTCAGTCAATATATTTTTAGCTGCGTTTATATCTCTATCGTGATGAGTATGACAAACTGAACAAGTCCACTCTCTTACATCAAGAGTTTTCTTGCCATCTTTATAACCACATACAGAGCATATTTGACTTGATGGATAAAATTTA
>NZ_GL987990.1:0-14897 GCF_000158195.2 Fusobacterium mortiferum ATCC 9817 | reverse complement strand
ATTCCATTGTACTAAAGTTATATGATACGGAACTCCAATTCTTACAAACATATCTTTAGCAAATTCAGAAATTGTGTCATCAAATACATTTCTTCTATATTTTACTACAAGAACTAAGTGATAATACAGCAAAAATACTGAATGACAATTACTATCTAATTCCATTGTTTTTACTCCTATTTTTATATATCTACTGATTGTATTATATCACTTTGTCTTCTAAAAAACAATAGGGCAATTCATCGCACCACCTATAGAGGTGGGCGACTTCTTGCCCGTTAGGTTAAATTTCTTACATATATCTTACATACAGATATATTGTTCCTACTAATAATGTTTCAAAAGCTATTAGTCCTCCAAATTTGAAGAACTTCATAAAATCTATTTTACATCCAGCCTTACCTGCAGCTCCTACAGCTACAACATTTGTTGCTGAACTAAGTATTGTTATATTTCCACCTAAACAAGAACCAAATGATAATGCCCACCAAAAAGCTTGAGTATTTCCTAATCCATCAAATGATGGTACCATTACTCCTAAAATTTTTGAAACAGTAGCTGCATTTGCAACATTTCCTATTATAGAAGTAAAAGCTGCTGATAACCAAGTTACAGCTATTACAGCCATATCAAATTTTCCCTCTGTTAAGTGAATGATTCTATCTCCTATTAGATTAATGATATTTAGATTTTCTATTCCTCTAATCATCATAAATAATCCAATGAAGAAAAATAAAGTTTCCCACTCTACATGTTCTAATATCTCTTTTGGATTTCTCTTAGCAATAATTACTAAGAATATTGCTCCAGATAGAGAGATTATAGCTAATCCTTTATTTATAAAGTTATTTAATATAAATCCTACAAGTACAAGAGCAAATATTACTGCTGCTTGTTGTAAAAGCTTTTGGTCTTTCAAACTTCTTGAAGAATCCAATTCCATAATTCTTGCTTTTAATTCATTTGAAACAACCATATGTCTACCATATATTATATACACATTAGCTATTAATATTATCATAGCTATAATTGACATTGGAGCTGTATTTAATAGGAAAGAGTTAAAACCTAAATTCCCCTCTGCTCCTATGATTAATTGTGTAGGGTCTCCAATCAATGTAGCAAGTCCACCAATATTTGCAGACATTACCTCTGTAATAACAAAAGGAAATGGATCTAGTTTTAATTGTTTTGCCAGTAATATAGATACAGGAGCCATAAGTAAAATTGTAGTAACATTATCTAGAAAAGCTGAACATAGAGCTGTTACTACTGCTAGTAAAACTACTAATCTAAAAGGTTCTCCCCTTACTAATTGAGCTACCTTAATAGCAAACCATTGGAATACTCCAGTCTCTGATACAAGATGAACAATTATCATCATACCAATTAAAAGAAATAAAATCTCAAGTCTTTCAGATACAGCTTCAAGTGCGTCCTCTTCATTGATTATCCCTATCAATGCCATTATAAGTCCACCTATCATTGTTGCCCAAGCTTGAGGTACTTTTTCTGTTATCATCAGATAAAATACTGACACAAAAACTACTAATCCTATTATTATATATATCATTTTTAATTATCCTCCTTAAATATATCCCCCCACTATTTTAATTTAGATTTACTATATATGTAAAACTTTCTTGATGATATCTGATCTTTTTATCATTCCATAGTACTTTCCATCATCAACTACATATAGTCTAGTTATTCCTTTATTTACCATAATGAAGCAGATTTCCATTATAGGAGTTTTTCTATCTATTATTATATCATTTGAAATTCTGTATAAATTTTTTATAGTAACTTTTGATTCATTTACTAGATACTCTTCAAATGGTTCCCCAACTGTTAAAAAGTTCAAATCCCCCATAAGAGAAAGATACTCTGGCATACCATAATCTATAAGCTCTCTCTCTGTTATCTCTCCTAAGAATTTTCCATTCTTGTCTACAACAGGAAGTCCACTTGTTTCTTCTAGTATAAGTCTTTTAGCTATCTCTTCAAGAGTATTGTCTGGTGTAGCTGGTTTTATATCTGGACTAAGTACATCTTCAGCCACTATCTTATGTTCAAACTCTATATTTGCTGCTTGAAAGTACTCAATTATTTTTTTAGGATTTCTTTCTTTTCTAATTTTTTCTAAAAGCTCTCCCTGCTTTAATGCAAGTTTTGAAACAGCACTCATTACTTTTAATATATTTTTATTTTTTAATACATCTGAGATTATTAAAAATACTAAATCTACCTTATCACTTTTATTAGTTGCTGCTATCTCACTCTCTATTGGATTATCCAATAATCCTATTGCTACAATAAAATCATTAAAATTTTCTATTCTAGCGTGGGGAATAGCTATTCCACTTCCTATTCCTGTAGATATCTCTCTCTCTCTTCTTATTATTGCCTCTTGAATAACAACTTGTGAAGCTTTCACCTTCTTATCTTTTTCGGCAATTTTTTCTACCATTTCCACTATTATCTCTTCAGGATTTTTACCTTTTAGATCTGTAAAGATAAAATTAGGGTCTAGGTAACTTGAAAATTTCATAATTTTCACTCTCCTTAATAAAAATTTATAATATTTAAAAACTTTAAAAACTAATTTATATTTTTTAAACCCACATATTAAAAATACAAAAGAGAGTTTTTTAATAATAACTCTCTTTTACTTTTTAATATTTACTAGTATACTCCTATTTTAAAAAATAAGCAAACTTTTTTATTTTATAATGCTATAAAAATATTTTTATATTATTTTTGGAATAATAGCAAATCCATATACAGGTCCCGAATGAGCTCCTATAGTTGCCCCTATTTCAAATCTTCCTCTATATTCGATTTTATTATTTCCACTCTGTTGATTTTTTATCTCATCTGCATTTAAAAGTTCTTTACGAGTTCCTCCCCATGCTGTATAAAGAATCATACTTGTCTTTTTACTCTCTGCTCTGATAAGTCTTTCCATATACCCAAGTGCTCCAGATTCTCCAAAAACTTTTCCTTGAACAGAAATCTCTCCATTTTCTAATTTAAGTATAGGTTTTACTTTTAAAAAGCCCCCAATTACTGAAGATGCTCTTCCTATTCTTCCACCTTTTTCTAAATAACTTATATCATTTACAACAAAATAAAGTTTTATTCTATCTTGTAACTGCTCTAATCTACTTAGAATATTTTCTTCACTCATTCCTTCTCTAGCCAGTCTAGCTGCCTCTAAAACTTGATATCCTAAAGACATTGCAACAGCTTTAGAATCTACTATTGTTATATTTTCTCCTCTAGCAACCATTCCCTTAGCTACTCTAGCTGCTTGTTGAGTTCCACTTAATTTACTTGAAATATGGATAGAGATAATTTTTTTATATCCTTTTTTAAATAATCTTTCATATATCTCTTTAAATTCTGCAGGAGATGGTTGAGACGTTTTTGGAATTATTGATTCAGAAGTAACTCTTTTCCAAAAATCTCTTTTTGTTAATTCTATTCCATCTTTATAATAGTCCTCTCCTATTTTTATCTTAAGTGGAATAATATCTATATTTAAATCTCCCATAAGTTCTGGTGTTAAATCTGAAGTAGAATCTGTTACTATAGCTATTTCTGGAAGAGATAAATCTCTTTGTTCGATATATATATAATAGTGATAATTTTCTTGCTCTACAAACAATTCTTTTTTATCAATATTCTCTAACTTTTCAAATACTTTATTTACTTTTTTATCTGCTTCTTTTCCATATGAAATAATTATATTTAAGCTCTCATCAGATATATATTTTTGTGTTATTGTTTCAACTAATTCTTGTAAATCTTTATTTTTTTCTTTTATTTTTCCATTTACTAAAGCTATATAATCTCCTACTTTAATTTCTATATCATCTATTCTAGTATCTCTTACAGCTTGAGTTATTTCTATTGAATAATTATTTTTTACTTTTTCAACAATAGTTTCTAATTTTTCTTCTTTATTTTTTACTAAGTAATACCCTTCTAACATAGATTTAGTCTCTAATACTAGAATATCTTTTTTAGATCTTTCTGCTACTATTTTTGCTGTTGAAATTATATTTTTGTTATTTGGTAAAAGTATTATCTTATTACTTTGAATCTTTTTAATTCCTTCTTCTATATCATGAACACTTGGATTTTGTGTTTGTCCTCCAACTAAAATACCTGTTGCTCCAGCTTCAAGATAATATTCTCCTAATTTTCTATTATCTACAATAGCGAAATATGCCATCTCTCCACTATTTTCATTTTTTATAATATATCTATTATCACTTTTTATCTCTTTTTCACTTACTAACAAATTTTTATGTTGAAAAGCCATATTTTCTATTTTTATATTATTAAGTTGTCCATATTTTATAGCGATTTCTAAAACTTGCCCTGGATTATTTGTATGGATATGTGTTTTAGTTTTATGAGTAGTTTGAGCACAAACCATTGAATCTCCAAGACTACTTATCTCTTTTTTATATCCTTCTAAATCAAATGTTCCCTCTTCTATAATAAACTCTGTACAATATCTAAATTTTATATCTTGAGGTTCTTGGAAAGTATATTCCATTCTTTCCTTTCTTTTTGCTTGAGATTGTACTATTCTTTCTAAGTCTTTTAACATCTCAGGGTCTGTTACAGATTTTTCAAATCCTTCAAGAACATAAAAAATTCCTTTTCCTCCAGCATCCACTACTCCAGCTTCTTTTAACTTAGGTAAAAGATTTGGAGTCTCTTCTACTGCTTCTTTAGCAACATTTTTTAAATGTACTAAGAAAAGAATAAAATCATCTTTATTCCCTTGATATATAGCTGCTTCTTCTGCCACTCTTCTAATAACAGTTAACATTGTTCCTTCTACTGGCTCAGACACAGCTTGATAAGCTCTCTCTTTTGCCATACCGAAAGCTTTTATTACATCATCAACTGTAATCTCTTCTTTATCTTCAATAGAACTTAAAAATCCTTGAATAATTTGAGAAAGAATTGTCCCAGAGTTTCCTCTTGCTCCTAGTAATATAGCTTCTGATACTATCTCCACTAGCTCTTTCATATTGGGCTCATGATTAAGTTTTATTAGCTCATTCTCCACAGCTTGTAATGTCATTGACATATTAGTCCCTGTATCTCCATCTGGAACAGGATAAACATTTAAGTCATTTAATACATCAGCATATTTTGAAAGCCATCTACTTGCTGCTATTAAAAGCTTTGTTAACCTCATTGAGTTCAATACTTTTATCTCTAATTTCATATAAAATTTTTACCTCCAATAATTTCTAGAATGTAGGAGGATTTACAACCCATATAGCTCTTGTTGGTTTATCTGTATTATTTTTAAATCTATGTCTTTGACTCGATTTAAAATATAGGCTGTCTCCCTCATTTAAGCTATGAACTACATCATCTATATATACATCTAACTTCCCCTCAACTATATATATAAACTCTTCTCCGTGGTGACTATAATAACTTCTTCCGCTCTCTCCATATGGTCCTATCTCATATAAAATAGGTTCCATAGCTTTATCAATATTTGATGTTGTTAGAAGAGCCATCTTTGTATTAGAGTCTAAACTTTCGATATATTTTCTATTATCCTTTCTAACTAGCTCAGTATTTTGTTTTTCCTCTTCATCTTCAATAAGATAACTCACTTTTACATCTAATGAAGTAGCAATTTTCTTTAAATTCTCAATAGAAGGAGAAGCCTTTCCTTGCTCTATTTGAGATAAAAAACTTGCTGATAATTCAACTTTAGTTGCTAATTCTCTCAAAGATAACCCTCTGTCATTTCTACTCTTTTTTATTCTTTCTCCTATACTGCTCATCTATCACACATCCTCATTCAATATTTTTATCAAAGTAAAAAGAGTATGAGATACTGTTCTTTTCCTAACTTTATTTCTATCTCCTCTAAACACTCTCTTTTCTACATATATTTTATCCTTTATCCTTATTCCCATATATACAAGCCCTACTGGTTTTTCCTCACTACCTCCATCTGGTCCAGCTATCCCAGTAGTAGATAATGCCACATCAGTAGTAAGACCCATTACCATCTCTTTAGCTACTTCTTCACTTACAGCTCCATATTTATCTAATATTTCTTTTCTTACTCCAAGCCTATTTATTTTAGCCTCATTACTATAAGATACTACTCCCTCGTAAAATACATCTGAAACCCCTGGAACATCTATAAGCTTACTTGCCAACATTCCACCTGTACAAGACTCTGCTGTTGATATATTCATATTTAATTTTTTTAAAAGCTCTACAACTTTCTTTTCAAGTCTATCGTTATCTTCTCCAAAGATAAACTCACCTATTTTATTATATATCTTTTTCACAATTTTTTCCACTTTATTTTTATTGCTCATTTTACTTTGAAGTCTTATAAGTATTCCATAATCTTTTACAAGAAATTCATAGTATATTCCCTCTTCAGTAAAAAACTCTCTTACTGCTTCATATAGTAATGATTCTGCTATTCCATAGGTTATTAAATCTTTAATATATATCTCATCATCTAATATTTTTTTCTCTTTCACATACCAATCTAAAAATTTGGGTAACATATTATACAATTCTTTTGGAACACCAGGAAAAGCCACTATATCATCTATATATACAGCTGGAGCCATTCCCACATCATTTTTAAATGTAACAGCTCCTTCTGGTTTCTCTACCTCTTTAGCATTAAGAGTCTTAAATTTTAATCCAGCTCTTTCAAACTTCTCTTTTAATTCCTCTAACTCATCATCATCTACTACAAGAGGTTTTTTCACATACTCAGCTATAACCTCCTTTGTAATATCATCAAGAGTTGGACCAAGTCCACCAGATATAATTATTAAATCCACATTTTTTTTACAATAATCTATAGCTGAATATATCTCATCTCTAAAATCTCTAACTGTTATTTTAAATTTCATCTCTAAACCATATTTATTAAGTTCTTCAGCTATATAAAGACTATTGGTATCTAACATCCCACCATTTAAAAGCTCTGTTCCTACAAGTATAACTCCTACTTTCATTATTTCCTCCTAAAAGAAAATTGTCCAAATACAAACCATTATAAAATTCCCTATTACTCCAGCTAAAAAATCATCTAAGACAACCCCTACACCATTGTCAAAATGTTGAGCTTTATCAATAGGTCCAATCTTACTGATATCTAAAAATCTAAATATTACAAAAGCTATTCCCATAGCTACTAAATTTTGAAATACTCCAACAGGATTGATTAAAAAAAGTGTAGTAAGATATCCAAGTACCTCATCTATTACTACATTTTGAGGGTCCTCTTTTTTAAAAATCTCTCTTTCACAAACATCTGAAACATATACAGCTACTCCAAAGAAAGTCATTAAAAACATAAAATAAAATGAGTTATACACCATATTATTTGGAAAAAATCCTCTTATAAAAGATAGTACTATAAATACTGGTATTCCTCCTAATGTTCCAAATGTTCCTGGTGCTTTTGGCATATCCCCAAGTCCAAACCAAGTTCCTAGATTTCTTACTATTCTTCTATTCATAATTAATATACTCCTCTCTCATAGTTATATGCTTTATAAAATCCTGTTCTATTTTTCATATCCTCTAGTACTTTTTCTACTTCTTCCTTTGTTTCAGTTGTAAATTCTAATACTACTTCATCTATCATCAATTCATTAAGCTTTTTAATATCATTTAAAATATTTAAAGGTTTTTCTAAGTATATCTCTGTATTTCCTACATCGTTTTTTATAGCTGTAAAAATATCTCCCTCTTCATTTTTTAAAGTTTCTTTTTCTTTATCAAAAAGAGGAAGCTCTATATACATTCCCTTAAGTCTTGAATATCCTAAAATAGCTTTTTTTATAGAAGTTTTTCCTATCTCTTTTATCTTTTCAAAACTTAATTCTGGCGATATTATGACACTTTCAACTTTACCTGTTTGTGCAAGTGCTTCTACACTATATCTATTAGTTATATTCAAGTTCCAGTTTGCCATAACCTTTTCATTATTATTCTCTAGAATTTGATAGATATTTGAAGCTAATTTACTATTTAAATCATGCTCATTTAAACTTCTCTCTTTAGCTATATCTATTCCTCTTTTATAAATTTTTTCTATTCCAAATTTTTTTACAGCATTTTCTTGTGTAAGATTAGAAACAATAGCTACTAGCTCTATCTCTCTAGTTTTTTCCTCCTCTATTGGAAGTGAATATCTATTTCCAGCTTTTCTTCTATAACTTTCAACTAAAAGTTTTTCTAATTTTTCTACACACTCTCTTCTTAAAGATTTTAAAACAGATAGTGGCATAAATATTCCCTCATCTATATCTGCTACAAAATCTCCCAATATAAATGTAGTATCTCCCATCTCAGATATTTTTTCTCTTAATTCCTCAGAAGTCAAAGCTTTCTTACTAGCTCTCTCTATCTCCTTTTCTCCTACAACTTTTACTATTATATCTATACCTAGATTATTTTTAGCAACTAATTCAAGAATAGGTTTCTCTCCTATATGTCCTACAAATTTTCCAGAGATAATAAGTCTTTGCTCCTCTTTTTTCATTCTGCTTTGAGCATCATCATTTACCTCTTTAGAATAACTTTTAAAAACATACTTACTTCCTCTTGGAACATCTTTTAAAACTATCACTTCATTAGCTTCAGCAGATTTTCTACCCATATCTCCACTCTTTAGTTCTATCTTATTGATATATCCTCCACCTAATTTTTCAAAATTCTTTGAAAGATATATTATCCCATCTCCTAATACAACTCTACTTTTTAATTTTAACTCTTTCCCACTAAGTAGTCCTAAATTTTTCCCTAGATTATATGAGTAATCTTTATTCATAATATAGTTATCATTTCCATAGAAGTATCCCTTACTATATCCTCTATTGAATAATTCTGAAGATTTTTCTTGAGCTTTTATTCCATCAATTAAATCATGATAATAAGATACAGTTTCAAAAACATAGTTAGGGTCTTTCATACGTCCTTCTACCTTTATACTCTCTATTCCTATCTCTTTAAGTTTTTTTATCTCATCAAAACCTAAAAGCTGGTCCTTAGGACTAAGTAAATACCCTTTTTCTCCAGTGGAATTCTCATATTTTTTTCTACAAGGTTGAGCACACATACCTCTATTTCCACTTCTACTTCCTATAAAGCTACTCATATAGCAATTTCCAGAATAACATATGCACAAAGCTCCTGAAACAAATATCTCTAATTCAATAGAGGTATTCTCTCTTATTTTTTTTATCTCTTCAAATGTCATCTCTCTTGGAAGTACAACTCTTGTAAATCCTAATTTTCTAAGATATTCAGCTTCATAGTGATTTCCTACAGTCATCTGAGTACTTCCATGATACTCCATATCTGGAAAGTTCTCTTTCATATATTTAAAATATCCTAAATCTTGAACTATTACTGCATCTAATCCATGTTCATATAAAACTTTTAAATTAGGATATAAAAATTCCATCTCTTTTTCCATCATAATGGTATTAAGAGTTAAAAATATTTTTACTCCTCTTTTATGTGCATAATCTAGTGCTTCTTTATACTCTTCTAATGTAAAATTTTCTGCATTTCTTCTAGCTCCAAAACCTTTTAGTCCCATGTATATCTCTTGTGCTCCTGCTTTCACAGCAGCATAAAATCTTTCCATATTTCCCGCTGGGGCTACTATTTTCATCTTCTTACCTCTCTTTTAATTCTCTATATATCTTCATTACTTTTTCTTCTAATTCATCTAATGTTCCATCATTCATTATTACTATATCTGCCTTTTTTATTTTTTCATTTAAAGGCATCTGATTAAAAATTATTTTCTTAGCTAACTCTTCACTACTTCCATCTCTAGCTACTACTCTTCTTATTTGTTTTTGAACATCTACTCCTACTACTATTATTTTGTCACAAAGATACTCCATCTTTGCCTCATATAGTAATGGAATATCAAATATTAAAATCTCATCTTTTGAATTTTCCTCTTTTTTTCTTTTAAAATATTCCATCACTTGTGGATGTATAATTTTATTTAATTCTTGAAGCAATTCTCTATTTTTAAAAGCTTTTTCTCTCAATTTTTCTCTTACTATTTTTCCATCACTATCTAAGATATCTTTTCCAAAAATATTACTAATTTTTTCTATACTCTCTTTCTTCTCACTCACTTCTTTAGCTACCTTATCAGCATCTACTATCTCTATTCCATATTTTCTAAATAGATTACTTACAGTAGATTTTCCACTAGCTATTCCACCTGTCAATCCTACTATCATCTTCTACTCCTAAATATTATAAATTATAGCCCCTGCTACTCCACATCCTAACATTACATATATTGGGCTACTTTTATATTTTCTTAAAAAAAACATTCCTACTATAAAAAATATAACTGAAATATAATTAATAGACAAATCTAAACTAAAATTTCTTTGTCCAAAAAAAGCTAAAAATATTATTGATAATCCTGCTGCTCCAATAAGAGATACTACTGCTGGTCTCAATCCATAAAGTATATTTGATACTGTATCTAAATTTCTATACTTTACATATATATGTGCTAAAAATAAAACTATTATAAATGATGGACTAACACAACCTAAAGTTGCAACTATAGCTCCTAATAGTCCTCCTATTTGCGTTCCTACAAAAGTTGAAGTATTTATAGCTATTGGTCCTGGTGTCATCTGAGATATTGTTATAATGTCAGTAAACTCTGTCATTGTTATCCATTGATGTAAATCTACTACCTCTTTTTGTATTAATGGTAGAGAGGCATATCCCCCTCCTATACTAAATAATCCTATTTTAAAAAAGCTCCAATATAATTGTAATAATACCATCTCTACTTCACTCTCTTTCTTATATATCTATTGTATATAATTCCAAAAACTCCACAAGTTAATATTATAACTATAATATTTACAAAGAATGTTGCTATAAAAACAATTATCATTAAATAAGTTGAAAGTTTATCCTTTTTCCTTATATCTCCAACCATTTTAAAGACAACATCAGCTATAACTGCTGCTACTCCTGCCTGCATACCTTGCATAGCTCCATTTACTATTCTATTATCTCTAAAAGCTATATAAAAAAGTGAAATAATTGATATTATTATTAAAGGAGGAAGTACTGTTCCTACCAATGCTATTATCGCTCCTAGTATACCTGCTAATTTATATCCTATTATTAAAGATGCATTTATTGCTATTACTCCTGGTGCTGACTGGGCTATTGCTATTAAATCTATCATCTCATTTTCATCTATCCACCCATACTCATTTACAAATTTTTTCCTCATAAGTGGTACTATTACATATCCTCCTCCAAATGTAAAAGCACTCAGATAAAATGTTGAAAGGAAAAGCTTTAAGTAAAATTTTCTATTTTTTTCCATATAAATCCCCTTATGTTTTTTTCATTTTACTTCATATTATATAACTTTTTTCATTTTTTTTCCAATGGAATTTGTATCTCTGTAACATATTCCTCTTTATTTTCAGTAATATGCATCTCTATATGATATAACTCAATTATATTTCCACAAACTCTATAATTATTTTCTCTTATAAATTCTTTTAATTTTTTATAATGTTTACTTAAATTAATGTAATCTCCACTGAAAAAATATGTAAGGTATTCTCCTTCATCTAAAAAATTTTCCTTAATTTCATTTGTAATTATAAATGTCCCTATATAGTCAGAGTAATTTCCTTTTTCCCACTCCTCTAGTTTTATTACTGTTCCTATCTCACTCTCTGTAAAAATAAAATCATTGTCTTCTTCTGATTTTCTTTTAAGTTTTTTTAACTCTAAATTTATCTCATTTTCATCTTTAAATTTCCCATTTTTTAGTAATATATAACGTTTAGGATAATATTTTATTCTTGGTATCTCATAATCAGAAAAATGTTCAAAATATCTTATATTCTCTTTTTTTAATTCTAACTCCTCTTTTAATTTCAATAATTCTCGCAAATTTTCATCTATTTTTTTTAGCTGGAACTTTATCATTTCTTTTGTTTTTTTTATACTTCTTGTATTTAAAAAATCTATTATCTCATTCAAACTTACTCCTAAATTTCTTAGACTACGAATATTATTTAGTTTCCATAACTGGCTTTCTGAATAATATCTATATCCATTTTCTCCTCTTACATCTGGAATCAAAAGTCCTATTTTTTCATAATATCTCAAAATATCATTACTTATATTATACAATTTACTTATATCTCCAATTTTATATAACTTTTTCATAAATCCACCTCAAATACTATTATATCATATTTTTCTTGACTCTTGAACTATTCTAAGGTTTATAATAACAATATAAATTTTTATTAGGAGGTGATTTTATGAAATATGAAAAAACAGTTTTTAAAACAATACTTAGGTATGCTATTCCCTCTGTTGTATCTATGTGGATATTTACACTTTATACAATGGTAGATGGAATATTTATAGGAAAATATGTTGGAGCTTTAGGTTTAGCTGGTGTTAATATTACTATGCCACTTATAAATCTTACCTTTGCTATTGGTATAATGATAGCTATAGGTAGTTCTACTATGATTGCTATACACTATGGTGAAGGTGACTGAACAGCAGGAAATAAGATATTTACCACTGCAGTTTGCTCCCTTTTAAGTTGTGGTATTCTTATTTCAATCTTAATAACTATATTTATGGAACCAGTTATAAATTTCTTAGGTGGTGGTGGAAATCTTTATCCATATGTTAAAGATTATCTCAGTGTTATTATTTTATTTTGTGTATGCTATATGACTGGTTATGCTTTAGAGATATATATCAAAGTAGATGGTAATCCTGTCTATCCTACTCTTTGTGTAATAACTGGGGGAGTAGTAAATATTTTGTTAGATTATATCTTTGTTGTAATTTTTCACTGGGGTATAAAAGGAGCCGCCTTTGCTACAGGACTTTCTCAAGTTACTACTACATCACTTCTTTTTTACTATATATTTTTTAGAACTAAAAGAATTAAATTTGTTAAAATCAAGTATTCCTTTTTAAATCTATTAAAAATTATGAAAGTTGGATTTGCTGAATTTTTAGCTGAGGTTTCTACAGGAATTTCAATCTTTGTTTTCAATTTAGTTATTTTAAAAAATCTAGGAGAAAAAGGAGTATCAGCTTTTGGAATAATTGGATATATTTCCTCTTTTATCACTATGACTATGATAGGCTTTAATCAAGGGGTACAACCTATACTAAGTTTTAATCTTGGAGCTAAAGAGCATAAAAAAATCTTTGAAATAATTAAAAATAGTTTCTTTATCCTTGGAGTATTAGGAATATTCTTCTACACTTTAATCAATATTTTTTCTGCAAACATTGTATCTATATTTTTAAATGATGTTGAAGATATTAATCTCACTAAAAAAGCTCTTACAACTTATAGCTTTGCTTACTTAATATGTGGATTTAATATTTTTAGTGCTGGATATTTTACAGCTGTAGATATGGTTAAAATCTCTACTATTATTACTATGCTAAGAGGAATTTTACTTTTAGTCTTATTCATTCTTATACTTCCTATATTTTTAGGTACTACTGGAATTTGGATTACCATGTTTGTTACTGAAGGAATTACTTTAATATTCTCATATATTTTTATGAAGAAATATAATCCTCTTTTAAAAAAATAATTTTTTATGCTATAATATTAAAAAATTGAGAGGGGGCAGAAATGATAAAGCTAATTATTACTGATATGGATGGGACATTACTAAATAGTAAAAACGAAATTAATGATGAATTTTGGGAGATTCAAGATAAATTATCTAAACAAGATGTAATTTTTGCTGTTGCTAGTGGTAGACCCTATTATAATTTAGTTGAAAGATTTAAAAATATAAAGGATAATATGCTTTTTATTAGTGAAAATGGTGCTTGTGTTATGTATCAAGAAAAAGAGATATATAGTAATACTATGAAAAGAGAAGATGTTTTTTTTCTTCTTAATATCTGTAAAAATATAAAAGGAATTGTGCCTATACTTTGTGGAAAAAAATCTGCATATGTTGAGAAAAATATATATTATAATGATAGGTGTGGTTTTAAAGAGGAAATATCTAAATACTATAATAAGTTAGAAATTGTTGATGATTTAAACGAAGTAGAAGATGAATTCTTTAAAATAGCGGTTTGTGATTTTTTGATTTCTGAAAAAAATAGTTATAAATATTTTAAAGGTTATGAGGATAAATTTCAAGTTGTAATATCTGGTAAAGTTTGGATGGACTTAGGAAAACTAGATACTAGTAAAGGAATGGCTATAAGAATGACTCAACAAAATTTAAATATCTCTTATGATGAAACTATGGTTTTTGGAGATTATTTAAATGATTATTCTATGATGGAGGAAGCTAAATATAGTTATGCTATGAAAAATGCTCATTCTCAATTAAAAGAAGTAGCAAATTTTATCACTAAAGAGGATAATGATAATAACGGGGTTCTTGAAACTATAAAGGAGTATTTTCCTAATTTATAAATCTATAGAAAAGAAAGTTTAAAATTTAATAAACTTTCTTTTTTTATTCTTTCAATTATTTTCTAAAATTTACAAAAAATAAAAAAGCTTGGCAAGTTCCTATCCTCCCAGGAGGCTTCCCTCCAAGTACTTTCAGCGTTTACGGGCTTAACTTCCAGGTTCGGAATGTTTCTGGGTGTACCCCCGTAGCTCTTCTCACCAAGCATTATTAACTTCTTTTAATGTAGCACAGATTTCTTTCACTCATCTGTGTCTCATTTAATATAATCGTAACTTTGTTACTCTTTATTTAATGGAACATTCAAAACTATATAGTAATATCAGGTAACGCTGATTCCTTTCAGTCATCTGC
>NZ_GL987989.1:24467-49042 GCF_000158195.2 Fusobacterium mortiferum ATCC 9817 | reverse complement strand
CGAAGTTCTTTACGCGTTACTCACCCGTCCGCCACCATCACCCGAAGGATCAAGTAGACTTGCATGTGTTAAGCATTCTGTCAGCGTTCATCCTGAGCCAGGATCAAACTCTTCGTTCAATCTATATAACTCAGTAAAATTTACTGATTGTTTTACACCAATTTATTGTTGTGTTTGCATTAATTGTCTTTCTCTATTCTGTTGCTAATGTCCTAGTTTATCAGTGCCGCTCTCTCGCGGACAAGATATATATTATCACAAATAATACTTTTCGTCAATACTTTTTTTAAAAATTTTTATTTTTTTATTTTTCTAATCTATTCTTTTGTTTCCTTTATTTTTAAATAAATATATTAATATAAAAAATAGGAATATTTCTCATTTTTAAAGAAATAATTCCTATTTTTCTAAAGATTATTTAATTATTTTTCTTCTACTTTTTCTTTTTTAGATAAATAATCATTTATTGCCATTTGTATTGCTTCTTCAGCTAATACTGAACAGTGCATTTTTACTGGAGGCAATCCTCCTAATTCTTCAACAACTTTCTTATTAGTTAATTTTAACGCTTCTTCTATTGTTTTTCCTTTTACTAAATCAGTTGAAACAGATGAACTAGCTATAGCTGAAGCACATCCAAATGTTCTAAATTTAACGTCTGTTATGATATCATTTTCAACTTTTATAAATATTTCCATTATATCTCCACATGATGGATTTCCTACTTTTCCATATCCTGATGGATTTTCAATAACTCCTACATTGTGCGGATTCATAAAATGGTCCATTACCTTTTCTGTATATTGCATTTTTATTCTCCTTAAATTCTTTTAATTTTACTATTATTTATTTTCTTGATAAGCATTCCATAGAGGTGATATAGCTCTTAATTTTGTTATAACTTCTACAACAGAATCAATTACATAATCTATTTCTTCTTTTGTATTATATTTTCCAATACCAAATCTAATAGTTCCATGAGCAAATTCTGGTTCTATTCCCATAGCTAATAATACATGAGATGCCTGCAACTCATCTGAGGAGCAAGCAGAACCTGAGCTTACTGCTATTCCTTTATAACTTAAACTTAAAAGTATAGATTCCCCTTCAAGATATTTAAATGTAATACTTGAAGTCCCTGGCAACCTTCTAACAGCTTTTGCATTAACCACTACTTCTGGTATTCTTTTAACAATTTCATCTTCAAGATAGTTTCTTAATTCTTCTTCTTTTTTCCACTCTTCAGCCATATCTTTATAAGCTAATTCAAGAGCTTTAGCCATTCCAACTATTCCTGGAATATTTGAAGTTCCTGGTCTTCTTTTTTTCTCTTGCCCTCCACCAGTTAAAACTTTTCCAAATCTTACTCCATTTCTCCAGAATAATCCTGCTATTCCTTTTGGTCCATAAAACTTATGTCCTGAGAATGATAATAAATCTATTCCCATCTCTTTTGGTTTTATATCTAATTTTCCCATAGTTTGTACTGCATCTACATGGAAGATTATTCTATTTTCTTTAGCTATTTTTCCTATCTCTTCTATCGGTTGAAATGAACCAACTTCATTGTTAGCATGCATTACAGTTATTAATATAGTATCATCTTTAATAGCTGCTTTTAAAGCCTCTATATCTAATACACCATTATGATCTACTGGTATAGTGGTTATCTCATAACCATCTTCAGCTAAGTCTTTTAATGTATTTTTTACAGCTGGGTGCTCTATTGGACTTGTTATTATATGTTTTCCTCTATTTTTATAAGCTCTAGCTATACCTCTTATAGCAAGGTTATCTGACTCACTTCCAGAAGCTGTAAAGATTATCTCATCTGGTTCAGCTCCTAAAAATTTAGCTATGCTTTCTCTTGATTCATTTAGTGCCTTATTTGTTTCTCTACCAAATAGATGTAAACTTGAAGAGTTTCCATAAAACTCTGTTAAATATGGAACCATTGCCTCAAAAACTTCTTTATCCATTTTAGTAGTTGCATTATTATCTAGATAAACTTTCATATTTACCCTCTCCCTATAAAAGTGACATTTCCTTACTATAATGTTATACCATTCTTTAGTTATGTTGTCAAGAATTAATTAATTTCTTTTTTCCATATGTACAATAACCTGATATCTCGCACTCTTGACATTTTGGTCTTCTTGCTATACACTTATCTCTTCCCTGTAATATCAAATAATGTGAAAAATCTATCCAGCTATCTCTTGGAACAATCTTCATTAAATCTTGCTCTATTTTTATAGGATCATCATTTTTTGTTAAACCTATTAAATTACTCAATCTTTTTACATGTGTATCAACTGTTATACCATCAGCAAGTCCCCATATCTCTCCTCTAACAACATTGGCTGTCTTTCTTCCAACACCTGCTAGCTTTACAAGCTTATCCATCTCCTGCGGTATTTCTCCATTATACTCATTTAATAACTGTTGACTACATAATTTTATATTTTTTGCTTTATTTCTGTAAAAACCAGTACTTTTTATCATCTCTTCTATCTCTTCTACAGGTAAGTTAGCAAATTGCTCTGGAGTATTAACTTTTTTATACATCTCAGAAGTTACAATATTTACTCTGACATCTGTACATTGAGCTGAAAGAATTACTGCTACTAATAATTCAAAAGGTGTGTTGTACTTTAAAGCACACTCTGGTTTTCCAAATTTTTCATTCAGTATTTCCAAAATATTTATAACTTTTTCTTTTTTAGTCATCTTTTACCTCTTAAGTTATTTTTCTTTCAAATAAAAGGTGTTCTGCTCCTAAATATTCCTTATTTCCCTTAAAGATAAAATTATTCTTTAAAAAAATTTTTTTAGAGATTTCATTTTCATCAAGAATATATGCACAGACTTTTTTTACTTGAGGTCTTTCAAATTTTAACTCCTCTATACTATAATAAATAGCTGCCTCTGAGTATCCTTTTCCTCTTATTTTTTTTACTAAGTATATACTTATTATAGCTTGAGTTTTAGATTTCATTTCAAATTTTACTGTTCCTAAAAATTCTCTCCCTAAGCTTTCAATTGTATAAAAAAGATATGTGGGAGAGTTTATCACAAAAGAATACCATCTTTTATGTGCTTCCCACTGCTCTTTTTCTTTATCAGGAAAATATTTTTTTACATAATCTAGATGGATATATTTATAAATATTTTGTATATCTTTTTCTTCCATCTTCCTCAAAATTATGTCTGTCAAAAAAATCACCTTTTATTATTTTAGAACTACTCTATATATTTTTTTCTTTCCTATTTTTACTACAAATTCTCCATCTTTAAATAGATCTTCAGTTATTTTCATAGCAAAATCTGTTACTTTATTATCTGCAGCTGTTAATCCATTTTGAGTTACAAATTTTCTTCCTTCACCTTTAGATTTTATAAGTTTATGCTCAACTAATAAATCTAAAAGCTCTGTTCCTAATTTGTCACTTGGGAAATCTATCGATGGTACATTACTCATATCTCCACCACCAAAAGCTCCCTCTGCTCCTTGTTGAGCTTTTAAAGCTTCCTCTTCTCCATGTATTAATTTTGTAACTTCATAAGCTAATATTTTCTTAGCTTGATTAATTTCTGCTCCTTCTAATGCTCCTAATCTTCTTACTTCATCCATTGGTAAGAATGTTAATAGTGCTAGACATTTTTCCACGTCAGCATCTGCAACATTTCTCCAATATTGATAGAATTCATACGGACTAGTTTTAGCTGCATCTAACCATAATGCTCCTTTTGCAGTTTTTCCCATTTTCTTACCTTCACTATTTGTAAGAAGTGTACATGTCATAGCAAAAGCTTGTTTTTGTTCTTTCTTTCTAATTAATTCTACTCCTGCTATCATATTTGACCATTGATCATCTCCACCTAATTGCATAGTACACCCATGTTTTTTATTTAAAACTAAGAAGTCATATCCTTGCATAAGCATATAGTTGAACTCCAAGAATGATAGTCCTGCTTCCATTCTTTGTTTAAAACACTCAGCTGCAAGCATTCTATTTACAGAGAAATGTGCTCCAATATCTCTAATAAAATCAACATAGTTTAGTCCTAATAACCAATCAGCATTGTTTTCTAATATTGCTTTTCCTTCACTAAAATCTATAAATTTTTCCATCTGTTTTTTGATACAAGCTACATTGTGAGCTATTGTTTCCTTAGTCATCATCTGTCTCATATCAGTTCTACCACTAGGGTCTCCTATCATAGCAGTTCCCCCACCAACTAAAGCAATTGGTCTGTGTCCAAATTTTTGCATATGTGCCATAAACATCATAGCTATAAAGTGCCCTACATGTAAGCTATCTGCTGTAGGATCAAATCCTATATAAAAAGTTACTTTTTCTTTTCCTAAAGCCTCTCTTATCTCATCTTCATGTGTGAATTGTTTAATATATCCACGCTCTAATAATACATCTACTACATTTCTGTTTTCCATCTTCTCTTCCTCTCTATTACAAATATTTTCTAATATTTTAGCACAAATACTACTGTTTTTAAAGTATTTTTACCTTTCTTCATCCTTTTCTTTCTTTAAAGTTATTCCAATAGAGAGCAACAATCCTCCCCAAACTATTGTACAACCAAATACCATCATTATAACCGCACTTGTATTCATTATTTCCTCCTAATCTCTTTCTGACTTATTTTCCCACTCTTTTTTATAAAATATTGTTGCAAAAATTATCATCATTAAGATAGTTCCCCAACCAAAAACTAGATTTCCTACTGTCATATTTTTTATTCCTTTTATCAGATTAGTTACTACTGTTATTCCTAAAAGAGTTGGAGTTACATATTTTAATAAAACATCAAACCATCTTCCTATCTCAAAATCAGAGTACTCATTCGCTTCTGCTCTTATCTTTTCTATTCCATAATATCTACACACTAAAATTGTTTCTACCAATCCTAATGTAGCTATTATATAGTTCCCCACATGTGAATCCACTATATCCAATATATAATTAAATCCTGCATATGTAGAGAAAGCTGCACTTCCTACTAAACCTATAAAAGATATTATTCCTACTAATTTTTCTCTGGACATTTTAAATTTATCTAATGCTCCAGTTGTAAAAGCTTCTAACATAGATATACTTGAAGATAATCCTGCAATAAAAAGACAGAAAAAAAATATAAATCCTATCATACCTTGTAAAAAAGTATTAGCTGTTATTGTTGATATAGCTATTGGAAAAGCTATAAATGCTATACCAGCTCCATTACCAAAAGAATTAAAATCTACTCCAATACTATTGACTAAATATCCTAATGTTGAAAATACTGTTATTCCTGAAATTATATCAAATGATGCATTAGCTAATACTGTTATAAAAGAACTATTTACTATATCCCATTTTTTAGGAATATATGAACCATAAGCTATCATAACTCCTACTGCTAATGTAGTTGAAAAAAATACTTGTGCATAAGCTGCTACCCAAATACTTGGATTTAATATAGCTTCAAAATTAGGAGTAAATAATGCATTAAGACCTACTACAGCTCCTTTTAATCTTAAAGAATTTATCATAAATAATAACATCAATCCCATAAGTAGCGGTGTAAATATTTTTGAACATTTTTCTATTCCTGCAGATATTCCCTTTTTTACAATTATCCAGTTACCAAACCAAACTACAAATATAAAACATAACATATATTTACTTATCCCTGCTTTAAAATCAAAAGGTCCATTAGCACTTCCTGCTATTACTCCCATTAATTTCCCAGGGTCTGACATCCAGTTTACAATACCAAAAGCATGTCCTAATGACCAAATCATAAATACTACTGCAACTGATATTATTGTACAATAAAACATCATTACTACTATTGGTATCATTACTTGCAACCAACCAAACCACTCAAAATTTTTACCTAGCATTCTAAAAGCTTTTGTAGACCCTCCTCTTACTTTTTTACCAAGCTGATACTCTAATATCATAAGAGGTACTCCACAAGTAAATAGTGCTACTATATATGGTAAAAAGAATGCTCCTCCACCATTTTTATATGCTTGAAATGGAAATCTCCATAAATTTCCTAATCCTATTGCTGCACCTACAGCTGCAAAAATAAATCCTTTTCTACTGTTCCATAATTCTCTCGTTTCTTCCATATTATCCTCTCCCTTTCTTTGAAAATAAAAAAAGCAGTCTGTTAGACTGCTTAAAAACTAAATTTACTGATTCTAATATCTCCATCTTTGAAATAATAGAATCTTTTATGATTTCTGAAGTTACATAGATAGAGATATGTTATCAATAGACCAAAGCCAATATCTAACATTTTTTAAATTATTATATAATTTTTCTATGTAGCTCCACCAATATTGTGCTCTCATATTGATAACCTCCTTTTTCTATAATCTTAGAATAAGTATATTATAAATTTGTACAATTGTCAATAAAAAATTGTAGCTATTATCTTTAATAGCTACAATTCCTTCATATTTCTAATACCCTTACCCTTTTAGTCTAATAACTCTTTCATCATTTCATAAACTTTTCTTACATCTTCTACTTTAGTTTTTCCAGTTTCTGAATCTATTACTGCATTATAAATATGTGGCATTACTTTATTTACTCCTGCATCTAGACATACTTTTGTAATTTCTTTAAAATTATCTAATGTTATTCCTCCAGTTGGTTCTAACATTGGAACTCCATGTCTTACACAAGCTTCAGCCACTGCTTTTAATTCCTCTATTGATTTTAATCCACCCATTGGAAAAAATTTTACTGCATGGGCTTTCATATCCAATAACATTGCCATTGCTGTATCTACATCTACTATTGCATCTTTTTCTTTTGAACTTAACTCTCCAGTTGAAATTTTTACTTTCCCTACTATTCCAGTTGGGCTCATCAATACATTTATTGCTGTCTCATCTGCATTTAAAGCTTTCATTGCTCCTGCTGCATATCCCGCTCCTGTAAATACTTGATTTACATGTCCTGGATTAGTTGCTGCTGCTATAAGAGCTGCTTTTTGAAATTGAGCAGGATCTCCTGAACCTAATCCTACAGATACAACAGGTACTTCTTTTTGGAAATCTTTGACATATTTTATTCCTTCTTCTACACTATCAAATTGTTTTGATAATACTCCTACAGCAGTATATCCATCTATTGCTTCATATACCTCTTTTCCATTTTCCTTATCTTTAGCTAGAAAATTTACTGCTAATTTATCTTTATAAAATTTAATCTTTGTTCTCATCTTTCTTCCTCCATAACTTTTACTTTAATATCTCTTTTACTCTTTTTGCAATATATTTTACATCATCATCTGTTAAGGCTCTCATATCCACATTTACAATTCCCAAGTTAGCATAATGTTTTCTTACATGAATCTCTACTTCTCCTTCACGAAGATATTTCATAAACTCTTTTCCACTCATACTTACTAATTTTTCATTTAATTTTAATTGAACTCTATATATTTCTCTTCCTGCTTCATCTTGCACTATTGAAGTAATTACTTTTTTCTCATCTTTTAACTCATCTATTAAAAGATTCGCTAATCTTAATTGTTCATCAATAATTGCTTTTTCATCTCTTTTTGAATACTCTTCTACTGCTTTCATCAGTCCCATCATGCACATCTTGCCTATTTTCATTGCTCTTCCAATACCTTTGTATTGTAACTTTATCGCTTCTATATACTCTTTTTTTCCTGTTACAAATCCAGAAGCTGGCCCACAAAGAGCTTTAGCACCAGAATAAATTACTAAATCTCCACCCATTTTTAAATATTTTTGTATATCTTCTTCTGCTGCTGCATCTATTACTAGAGGTAAAGAGTATTTATGAGCTATTTCAGCCATTTCTTCTATTGATAACATTCCCTTTTGAACAGAGTGATGAGATTTTACATATAGTAAAGCTACTGTATTTTCATCTATTGCTTCCTCTACATGTTCTGTTCTTACCTCATTACTATATCCTACTTCTACTGGAACTCCTCCACCCAATCTTACCATTGTAGGTATTGGTGCCCCAAAATTTACAGAGTGTCCCTTTTGAATTATAACTTTGTTTTTTAATCCAACACTATTTGGCATCTTCTCAACTAAATCTATATTTTTTCCAGTAATTAATCCCGCTACTGTTAAAGCTATCCCAGCTGATGCACTTGAAGTTACACAAGTATCTTCTCCACCAGTAACTTTAGATATAATTTCTCCAACTCTATCTATTAAATCATCTATCACAACAAAATTTTGTCCAGCTTCTCTCATTGTTTCTACAACTGTATCACTTACTTTCGATACACCTAGAGCTGTCATTTTTCCACTACCATTAATTACTCTCTTCAAACCTATTTTTTCATAGATATTCATTTAATTTCATCTCCTATTTTAAAATAATAATGCTAGTCCTCCAAAAAGCATTGCTCCTATAATAGCTCCCCCTGCTATATGTCTATCATACTTATAAAATAAAGCTGCTCCTAAAAAAGAACCTATTCCTGCTGGAATATTATATTGAATTGCTGATAAAATAATTAATGGCCCTAAAAATCTTCCAGTAGCATTTCCAGCTCCCATCATTATCCCAGTTCCACTAGCAGACATCCCTTCAGGCATAGCCTTTCTTATCCCTATAATCACAATTCCAATAATTAAACCTATTACTCCCCCACAAATAAGAGCTAGAGGAAAATTTTTAACAGGAGCTTCTATTCCAGAAGCTAGCAATAATGCTGGTATTCCTACTCCAACTCCTGTCATTAAAGACCCACCAACATCCAACAATCCTACTAATGGTCCCTCTAAAACTCTAGCTATTAAAAAGCCTGCCGCAAAACCTGCTGCTGCTGCATAATCTCCACCATTTAATCCTTGATCTAACATTTTTACAACAAATATTTCATTAAAAGCCCCTACTTTATGAACAACATACATATGTGTTCCTGCAAATATTGCTGCACATGCCATTCCTACTAATAATGGAAATGATATATCTGCTAATAAAAACTCTTTTTTTCTATTTTCCATTTATCACATTCCTCCTATTTCTATAAACCTAATTTTGCAAAAAAACCTCTAAAATATGCTATAACTATAAATAAAATTACTACTATCGTTATCATAATTCTAACTGATTTATTATATCCACTTTCATCTATTGTTTGTCCTATTAGTATTCCTAAAACAATTCCAGGAACGGCATTTCCCATTATCATATGAGCTAATCCCCCTAATACTGTTGCCCAAACTCCAGTTAATTTACCTGCATCTAATGCCGCTAACCAAAATACAATAGGCATAACTGGATTTATCATCATAGCTGCTGCTGGGGATAAAATTTCTCTAGCTATATTTGATAATGATGCTGGTATTAAAAATGCTACAGTATTTAAAAATGCAACTATTATAGCTCCTATTATTCCTCCAACTATTCCCATTTTTAAAGGATCATATAAAGTTTCCTCTACTTTTTTATTCTTTAGTAATAAAGTTGCCGCTGCAAAGTTTGGAATTACTCTATGAAAAACATCTTGAGTTAATGCCCCTGAAGCAACTACTGCTGCCGCCGAATTAAATAAGAATCCTAATCCAAATGAAAAATGAGCCATTGTATCTCCTTGACAAGCATTTAATTCTCCTAATGTACGAAAAGCTCCCATTGATTGAGAATTTGGTGTATGAAACATTCTAGCTGCTCCTGCTGTTAAAGCTGCTCCACCTATAAACCCTATTATTAGTGATTTTATAATAATTAATAACATTATTCCTCCTCTTTAGATTTTTATATATTTTACTTCATATTTTATCTCTAGTTCTATAAAGTACACAGTCTTTTCTCTTGGCATAAATAGTTCTAAAAACTTTTCTATTTTTTTCTCTTCTTTAATTTTGATAAGATATGTTTCTAATGGTTCTAACTTTATAATTACTCCATCTATATTATTTTGAACTTTTTTTCTGAAAGAGGCAAAAATCTTACCTATAGCTTCCTCTTTTGTTTTACCCTTTTCTCCTACTATCATACTCTTTTTTTCAGTTATTAAATTTGCCTCTTTCATATTTACACCCCTTTTAAATATTATTTACTCTTTTATATTCTTCTACCAATCTTTTTCCTAACTCTTCAGTATCTAAAAATCCAAATCCTACAACTTGATATCCTTCTTTTATAGCAGTTACTCCAGCTTCAACAGATCTTAAATGATGTGTTGCTTTATATCCATGTTTTGTTTGAGCCATTATTGCTCCTGCTCCACCACTTCCACAAAATGATATTCCTATTGTAGCATTATTTTCTTTCATAACATCTCCTAACTTCATATCTGCCGCCATTCCTGGGATAACAATAGCTTTTCCCCCAGCAGCCTCTACTCCCTTAGCCACATTTTGTCCTTTTCCTAGTCTATGTCCTATCACTACTATTATTTCTTTTTCCATTTTTTCCCTCCTATAATTATAATTTATTTTTTATATTTTTACACTAATTATTTTCTTTTTGCATTTCCATTGCTAATTGTAACTGAATACCAGCTAAAACTATCTCCATTCTATTTAACTCTACTGAATATTTTTTTGCTAATGGAATAATTATTCTTTCTGAAACTCTAATTGCTTCTTTGTCTACTTCATCCTCTGGACAATCATCTCCACAATCTAAAGGAATATTTTCCTTTAATCTTTTTGCTAAACTTACCATATGAGAAAAGAAAACTAATTTAAAATCTGGTTGAAACTCTATATTTTCTTCTTTTAATATTTTTTCTGTATGCTCCACATCCATATTATAGCTTTCAAATTCCTCATCTGACATTTTTAATCTTTGCTGTACATCTTTTAATAGTGCTTCCACTTTTCCCTCCTATACTTTTATTAATTCATCTTTTATAAATACATATTCAGTTTTTATATAGTTCTTCAACTCTATTTTTTTCCCTACACTATCTTCTAACTCTAAATTTCCATCACATATATCAAAAATAGTTAAATCTCCATTATATCCTACTTTTAATTCTCCTAATTCTCTTAGTTTAAATATTTCTGCTGGTTTATTTGTTACTTTTTCAACACAATCTTTTAAATCAACTCCTAAATATAACATTTTATTAATTGTTGTCTCTAAACTTTTTACTGGAGTTGCCATATTTCTTTCATATAAATCTGTGCTAATAGTATCAGCTTCAAAATTATTCTCAAAAGCTATCTTTGCTATATCAAGAGAAAAGCTTTCTGACCCATGCCCTATATCAAAGTATACTCCTCTTTTTTGAGCACTAAATACTTCTGAAATAACTTTTCCTTCTCTTACCAATCCATTCTTTTTATTATTATAACAATGTGTAACTACATCTCCCTTACCAAGGAAATTTAAAACATCTTCAACTTTAGGAGGTGCATTTCCTATATGTACTACTAAAGGTAAGTTTACTTCTTCTGCAATTTCTTTTCCTAATTTTATTGGCAATACCCCGTTTTCTTTTACTACTGAACCACTTGCTCTAGCCTTTAATCCTACTATAATGTCTCCATATTTTTTTAAAGCTTCCTTTATTTTATTTAACTCTATATTTTTCATTTCACTTAATTCATCAAGAGTTCTTAATCCTAAACTTGATATATTTAAATTTGAATATACTCTTGTCTTAGACTTTTTTATAAACTCCTCATAAAATATCTCTATAGTAGCTGCACCTGCTGTTCCAGCATCTATTATTGTAGTTACCCCTCTTTTTACTCCAATATCATCTGGCTGAGAACTTATAGCAGTATTTTTAGGAAAACAATGTACATGAATGTCAATAAATCCTGGCGAAATAATTTTTCCTTTTAAATCTATAACAATTGCCTCACTATCCTCTATATTTTTTCCTATTTTTCTAATTTTTCCATTTTGTACTAAAATATCTAGTTCACTAAATAAGTAATTATTTTTTTTATCTAATAATTTTCCACCACTTAAAATAGTTTTCACTTTTCCTCCTTTTTAATACTTTTTTAAAACATTTAATCTGTTATTCATATCTTTTTCTTGTTATCAGTTATATAATATTTTTTATTTTTTGTCAAATTTTACTTTTTCGTCGTATTTTTTTTTAAATTTTATAATTTTATATCTTTATTTTATTATAATATAATGATATTATATTATATAACGATATTTTTATATTTTTTTTATCGTCTATATTTATAAAAAATTTATAAATTTAATATAAAAAAATTGAAAAAAAGGAGAAAAAATGCAAAAAAAATTTGTTGATTTAAGCGAAAAAGATATTTCTATACAATCAAATAAAAAATTTTCTAAGAAAGAAAAAATTCTTTTAGAATTTCTACTTAAAAATAAAGAAAAAATTTTAGATAATACTATTTCTATTTCTATTTTAAAAATAAAAAAATTACTTTATTTAGGTGAATTAGAAAATATATTGTCCTTCTTCCAAAAGTTTATGGAAAAAACTATCTTATATACTATATATAGATTAGATATCTTAGAAAGACGAGGTAGTTTTTCTATATTATCTTCTTATTATATAGAAAAAGATTCTATCCATTTAAAATTTACAAACGAATTTAAATCAATATTTCAGAAAAATTCTTATTTTCAAAAAAATGATTTCGAAACATTAATATTTCTTCAAAATGAGTATGCTATTGCTCTATATAATCTTTTAAAATTCAATATATCAATTAATCGTTCTTTAGAAATTTCAATTTCTAAATTAAAATCTATTCTAAATTTAACAGATTCATATGATAGATTCTTTGATTTTGAAAAACTAATATTAAAACCTGCATTTAAAGAAATATCTAAAGTTACCCAAAAAAATATTGAGTATAAAAAAATTAAAAACATTAATGCATCAAACTCTAAAATTATTGGATTACTTTTAGAAATAAAAGATATAAATGAACAAGAAAAAATAAACTCTACAAATACTTTAATCCAAATTTTAGAAAAAAATCTTACATTCTTAGAAAATAAACAAGAAATTTGGAATCTAATATTTAATACTATTGATAATAAAGGAGGAGAATATATAAAAAAAAATATTCAATATACTATTGAACATTCCCCTAAAAATAATATTTTCTTATTTTTAACTGAAGCCTTAACCTTAGATTATTATAATAATCGTTATAAAAATAAAATTGCTAAATTCTCTGAAACATTTAAACAAATAGAACATATAGAAAAAAAATATGAATCAATAGCTCAACTTCATTCAGATTTATTTAAAATATTAGCTAATTTAAAATTTAATTACCTTACTCTAAATCCACATTTTTTAAAATCTTTACAAAATTTAAGAATAGTCCATGAACTAGAATACTTTGATAATGATTTCATTATCTTTGCTGAATATAATTCTACTGGAAATAGTTATATTTCTCTTTTTGAAAATTAAAATAGGAGCTATGTATCATATTACATAGCTCCTAACTCTATTGATTTAAATACTCTTTAACTTCTAATAAATTTTTAAATTTTTTATAAGCCAATTTATTTTCTTCTTCAGTAAATTTTATGGTATCTTCTACTACAAAACATTTTATTCCAGCTCTATTAGCTGCTGTAGCTCCTAATACTGAATCTTCAATAACAAAAGCTTCTTTAGGATTTATTTCAAACTTTTCACAGGCTTTTAAAAATATATCTGGTGCTGGCTTCCCGTTTTCTACTTCATCTCCAAAAACCAATGTATCAAAATAATCATATACTCCTGTTTCTTTTAATTGTTTTTTAGCACTCTCTCTACTTGTTGAAGTTGCTACTGCACATTTTAATTTCTTTTCTTTTATGTATTCTAAAAGTTCTACAACTCCTTTTTTTAATTTTATTCCTCCTTCATTTTTTATAATATCTAGCTGTATCTCTCTTTTTTCTTTCATTATTTTCTCTGCTAATTCTACTCCAACTCTCTCAGATAATATCCCTTTTGTTCTAGTTGTAGTTCCGCCTTTTATCTCTCTTAAACTTTCTAATGTCAATCCTAAATTATATTTTTTACTCACTTCAAACCAAGCTAAATTAGCAACTCTTTCACTATCTAAAATTACTCCATCCATATCAAATATTATTAATTTTAAATTCATATACCCTCCTAATATTTTTTTATATTATATCATATTTTCCCTGGAAATTATAAAACCCCCCTTAGAAATTTCTAAGAGGGGTCTTTAATTACATATTTTTTAATTATTTTTTAATGTTATAGAATACTTCTAAACCATTGTATTGAGCCATTGATCCTAATTCTTGCTCAATTCTTAATAATTGGTTATATTTAGCCATTCTATCAGTTCTTGAAGTTGATCCAGTTTTGATTTGTCCTGCGTTTGTTGCAACAGCTATATCAGCTATTGTAGCATCTTCAGTTTCTCCAGATCTGTGAGATACAACTGCAGTCATTCCTGCTCTTTTTGCCATTTCGATAGCATCTAAAGTTTCAGTTAATGATCCGATTTGGTTAAGTTTTATTAAGATAGAGTTTCCAGCTTTTAACTCTATTCCTTTTTTAAGTCTTTCAGTGTTAGTTACAAATAAGTCGTCTCCAACGATTTGTACCTTATCTCCGATTTTAGCAGTTAATAATTGCCATCCTGCCCAGTCATCTTCTCCTAATCCATCTTCGATAGATTTGATTGGATATTTTTCAACAAGTTTAGCATACCATTCTACCATTTCTTCAGAAGTTCTTACGACTCCTCCTTCTCTTGTGAAGTGGTATTCGAATTTTCCTGGTGCTACTTCTTTACAGAACTCACTTGATGCAGCATCGATTGCGAAAGTGATATCTTTTCCTGGCTCATATCCAGCAGCTTTTATAGCTTCAACGATAAGGTCTAAAGCTCCTTCAGTTCCATTTATTTTAGCTGGAGCATATCCTCCTTCATTTCCTACGTTAGTAGAATCTCCCATTTTCTTTAATAGTTTTCCTAAGTGGTGGAATACTTCACATCCCATTTGCATAGCTTCTGCAAAAGTTTTTGCTCCAACTGGTTGAATCATAAACTCTTGTACGTCTACTGCAGAGTCAGCGTGAGATCCTCCGTTTAAGATGTTCATCATAGGTAGAGGTAATTCTTTAGCGTTTACTCCTCCTAAGTATTTATATAGAGGCATTCCTAATGCTTCTGCTGCTGCTTTAGCAACTGCTAATGATACTCCTAGTATAGCGTTAGCTCCTAATCTTCCTTTGTTTGGAGTTCCATCTAATTCTATCATAGTTCTGTCTATTGCAACTTGGTCAATAGCATCCATTCCTAAGATAGCTTCTTTGATTTCAGTATTTACGTTATTAACTGCTGTTAATACACCTTTTCCTAAATATCTTGATTTATCTCCATCTCTTAACTCAACAGCTTCGTAAGCTCCTGTTGAAGCTCCAGACGGAACTGCTGCTCTTCCTTTTGCTCCACACTCTAATACTACATCTACTTCTACAGTAGGGTTTCCTCTTGAGTCAAGGATTTCTCTTGCTACTACATCAACTATTCTTGTCATTTAAAAGACCTCCTAAATGTTTTCGTATAATTTGAAATTATATAAATATTATATCATAAATTATTATTTTTGACTATTTTACTTTTATTACTTTTACAGAGTTTGTAGTTCCTACTTCAAATACTTTTTCTCCACAAGTTGCTACTACAACATCACCTGATTGAGCTAATCCTAATTCAACTGATACTTTTTCAGCTAATTCGAAGAAAGAGTCTAATGTTTCTACATTGTTATCATAGTAAGGAACAACTCCTCTAGAAATTACTAATTGGTTAGCTGTTTTCTCATCATTAGTTATAGCAAGTATTGTAGCTGCTGGGAAGTATCTTCTCATATCTCTTGCTGCTCTTCCTGATTGAGTAGCTACTACGATAACTTTTGCTCCTAACTCTTCACTTACATCTGCAGTTCCTCTTGCTACAGCTGAAGTTATTGTTATATCATCTTTATCCATAATTCTTTTTACATTTACTAGTGGATCCATTTTAGCTGCAACTTTAGCCATTACAGTAACAGCTTCTACTGGATATTTACCTTTTGCAGACTCTCCAGAAAGCATTACACAATCTGTTCCATCTAATATAGCGTTTGCAACGTCGTTTACTTCTGCTCTTGTAGGTCTAGGATTTTTAATCATAGAATCTAACATTTGAGTAGCTGTAATAACTACTTTTCCAACTTCGTTACATCTTTTTATCATCATTTTTTGTGCTACTGGTACATCTTCTACTGGAATTTCTACTCCAAGATCTCCTCTAGCTACCATAATACCATCTGATAAAGCTAAAATTTCTTCGAAATTATCTAATCCTTCTTGGTTTTCTATTTTAGAAATAATTCCAATTCTTTGTCCACCATTCTCATCTAAAACTCTTCTTACTGCTCTTACATCATCAGCTTTTCTGATAAATGATGCTGCAACATAATCTATTCCTTGCTCACAACCAAATTTAAGGTCATTAATATCTTTTTCAGCTAATGCTGGTAAGTTAACTGCTACATTTGGTAAGTTAACCCCTTTATTCTCTCCTAATTCTCCACCATTTTGTGCTATACATTTTACTTCATTTCCATTAATTTCAGTAACTGTAAATGCTAATAATCCATCATCTATTAATATAGTATTTCCTACTTTTAAATCTCTTGCAAATCCTTCATAAGTAACTGCAACTTTTGTGTTATTTCCAATAACTGTTTTATCAGTAGTTATTGTGAATTCTTGTCCTGCTACTATTGTAACATCTTTTCCACCTTCAAGTTTTATAGTTCTTATTTCTGGTCCTTTTGTATCTAGTAATAAAGCTGCTCTTATTCCTGTTTCTTTTTGAGCTTGTCTAAAGTTAATTATTCTATTTCCGTGCTCTTCATAATCTCCATGAGAGAAGTTTAATCTCATCATGTTCATTCCTGTTTTTAAAAGAGTTTTTAAACTTTCCACTGATTCAGTTTTAGGTCCAATTGTACAAACAATTTTAGTTTTTTTCAAATTACTCACCTCAAATTATTTTCAATTTTTATTTTTCCTTTTTGTAGTTTACACAGTTTTTTAATAACCCATACCCAATAATTAACCTTATAGTATAAACTTACCTACCCTAGATTTTATACTAATATATACCTTTTATCAAGAAAATATACGTCCATTTTTTAATCTTTTTATGAACAGTTTTTGACTTAGTCATCTATTTTTTTGTTACTATTTAATACATTTTTCCTCTATCTGTCTATTAGAGAGTTCTGCTTGTTTATTTATTTATATATATTTTGTTTATTTTTCTTTATTCAAAGATTTACTTTGTAAAAAAAGGTTACTGTTATTAAATTCACAGTAACCTTTTTATCTAATTTTTTACTAAAGCCCTTTTTAAAAACTCTCTTGTTCTCTCTTTTTTAGGATTATTAAAAATTTCTTCTGGTGTTCCCTCTTCTTCTATATACCCATTATTCATAAATACAACTCTATCAGAAACCTCTTTAGCAAATCCCATTTCATGTGTTACAACCAACATAGTAAGCCCACTATCAGCCAATTCTTTCATTACTTTTAATACTTCTCCTACCATCTCTGGATCAAGAGCTGATGTAGGTTCATCAAATAATATTGCATCTGGTTCCATAGAAAGAGCCCTAGCTATTGCTACTCTCTGCTTTTGTCCTCCTGAAAGCTGTTTAGGTTTTGCATTGATATAATTACTCATTCCTACTACTTGTAGATATTTCATAGCAATTTTTTCAGCCTCTTCTCTACTTCTTCCCAATACTTTCATTTGACCTACAACACAATTACTAAGCACATTATGATTATTAAAAAGATTAAACTGTTGGAATACCATTCCTAACTTTGTTCTATATTGGCAAATATCATGATTATCATCTAAAATATTTTCTCCATTATAGATAATCTGTCCACCACTTGGTTTCTCTAAAAGATTTATACATCTTAATAAAGTTGATTTCCCTGATCCAGATGAACCTATGATACAAACAACTTCTCCTTTTTTTACTGAAAAATCTATATCTTTAAGAACCTTATGCTCACCAAAGGCTTTACTCAAATGTTTTATCTCTATTATATTTTCACTCATTTTTTCCTCCCTTTAGTTTGCTTCTTTTTTTAATTTTTCTTCTGGTCTTTCAACTTGCATTTGATTTCCAGCCATTATCATATAGTTGTCTGGTCCATCTAATTTTACTTCTATATATCTTAATATTCTTGTTATTGTAAATGTCATTACAAAATATAATATACAAGTTATAAAGAATGTTTCAAAATATCTAAAGTTATTTCCTGCAACTGTTTTTGTTTGAAAGAATAACTCTGATACAGAAATAACATTTAGAACAGATGTATCTTTAATATTGATTACAAATTCATTTCCTGTTGCTGGTAATATATTTCTAACTACTTGTGGTAAAACAACATTTGTCATAGTTTGAAAATGATTCATCCCAATTGCTTGAGCTGCTTCAAATTGCCCCTTATCAACTGAAATAATTCCTCCTCTTACAATTTCAGACATATATGCACCTGTATTGATTGAAACTATAAATAATGCTGCTGCTATTCTATCAATATCTATTTCAAAAGCAAGTGCTGATCCATAATAAATTACCATTGCTTGAACTATCATTGGTGTTCCTCTGAAAAATTCAATATATGCAGATAATAACCAGTTAACTACTCTTAAAACACCTTTTTTAGCCCCTTTTTCTGGAACAGGAATAGTTCTAATAACTCCTACTATAAGTCCAATAATTGTCCCTAAAATTGTTCCCACTACTGATATCCATAAAGTTACTCCTGCACCACGTAAAAACATTGGCCAGTTGTTCTCTAATATCCTGATTATCCATTCTAAACTCATCTTTATAACTCTCCCTTACTTAACTATTCACTCTATTGTGCTGCTGGTTGATTTTGAATAACTTTATCCATTATCTCTAATCTTTCCTCTTGAGATATTCCTCTTAAAATTTCATTTACTTTATCTTTTAATGGACTATTTTTTGCCAATCCTACTGCTATTGCTGTATCTTCTGGTGAAGTTACAAATCCATCTGTAAACTCTACCATTTTAAAGTTACTATTAGCTGATTGAGCACTTATTGCTTCAGGTCTTTCTGTTACATATCCATCTATTACTCCACTTTCTAATGCTACTCTCATAGCTGGGAAGTTATCCATTGCTGGTTGTTTATTTACATTTGGTATTTGATCTATTACTGTATAATGGAATGTATTTAGTTGCCCTGTGATCTTTGCTCCTGAAAAATCAGCAAGTGTTTTAGCATTTACATAGTCCCCACCATTTTTAACTAACATTACTAAATTTGATTGGTAATAAGTATCTGTAAAATCAATTGTTTCTTTTCTCTCAGCTGTTGGTGACATACCTGCTATTATTGCATCTACTTTACCAGAAACTAAAGCTGGTACCAATCCATCCCATTCTGTTTTTACTACTACTAATTCTTTTCCTAAACCATCAGCTATTCTTTTAGCTATCTCTATGTCATATCCACCTGCATATTCAGATGAACCAGAAATTTTTACTCCACCATTTGCATCTGTTAATTGTGTCCAGTTATATGGTGCATATCCTGCTTCCATTCCTATCTTAAATGTATTTGTTTCTTTACTTTCTTTTGCTCCTCCACATCCTACTAATGCTACTGCTGTTAATGCTGCTAATGCTAATTTTGCTAATCTGTTTCTCATTTTGTCCACTCCTTCTTTAAATTTTAAATATAATTTTTCCCCGACCCCCCTCAAATAAAGAAAGAAGTTTTTATCACTTTTAATAAAAAAAGCACCAACCCAAAATTGGATGGTGCTATCTTAAAAACAAAGTGATTTTAAATATACAAAAAAACATATTTTTTGTACAATGCCCCTCTTACTCCCACTTGAGATAGCACAACTTAATAAACTAGGGAAGTTTATTAAGACAGTCCTATGGCTCTTAACCATAGACCCAGCAAGTAATATTGAGATATATTACAAACTTCGGCAAAAGCTCCTTCTCAATAGTTTCTTCGCTCTCTCTAGCTCCACTAAAGACTGTTAACATTTTGCGCCTCTACCCCACAGAAAGCGTGAGGCAAATATTTAATTGTGTTTTAATAATAATATATTTTTTATACTTTGTCAACCTTTTTTTAATTTTAAACTTTTTTTCAGTTTTTTGAAACTATTTTTCCATTTCTGTTACAAATTTTCTTGTAATTTGTTGTGGTCTAGTAATAGCTCCTCCAACAACTACTGCAAATGCTCCTAATTCTAATGCTCTTTTAGCTTTAGCAGGAGTATCTAAATTTCCTTCTCCTATTACAGGAATAGATACAGCTTTTATTACTTTTTCTAATTCAGTTACTGGATCATTTCCTTTTGTATACTCTGTATAACCTACTAAAGTAGTTCCAACTATATCAAAACCTATTTTCTCAGCAGTTACAGCTTCTTCTACACATGAAATATCAGCCATAAATATTTGATTAGGATATTTAGTTTTTGCTTCTTTCATTAAATCTTCTAAAGTTCTTCCATCTGGTCTTTCTCTTTTAGTTCCATCAATAGCTATTACATCTACTCCCTCCGCTACTAAGGCATCTATCTCTTTCATTGTTGGAGTTATATATACTTGGTTATCTCCATATTGCTCTTTTATAATTCCTATAATTGGAAGATTTACATTTTTCTTTATCTCTTGAATATCTACAACCGTATTTGCTCTAATTCCTGAAGCTCCACCTACAAAAGCTGCATAAGCCATTCTTCCCATAATAAATGAACTATGTAATGGTTCATCTGGAAGTGCTTGACATGAAACTATTAATTTACCTTTTACTTCATTTAGTCTATTCATTGACCTCTCTCCTTAATTTTTATTAAACAATAATTAATCAACTAAAACTTTAAATATTACTTTTCTGACTTTTGCTGGTTTTTCTCCACCTTTTATTAATGCCATATGAGGTTCTCCAGGATAAAGAACTATAAATTTTTTAGAATTTAAATAGAATAAATTTTCTAATTCTCCCTCATATAATTCGTAATCTCCAGCTTCATCATACTCTTTTATTAATTTTACATCAGTATTAGAGATATATCCTATTTTCTCTTCTCCTTCGATAACAACATGAATATCTATATATTTTTTATGGTTTTCTATAAAACCATCTTTTACTTCTTTAGTCATTGGAGAATCTGGTTGATTGAAATAAACGTTGTCACCATCTATAACATTTTTTCCAACTACTCCATTTTTATATTCTCCTGATAGTATATAATCTATTGCTCTATCTAAATTTTTTGATATTCCTTTGTATAACCCTAAATCTTTTATTTCTCCATATATCATAATTTTTTCCTCCTAAATTATTTTTGTTCTCGTGAACATATATATAAAACATACACTTTTTTCTAAGTTTTGTCAATATTTATTTTATTTTTCCTACTTTTTTTAAAAGTAAATATTCTGCACCTAGCATACCTGCATTGTTTCCTAATTCAGCAAATTTTATTTTTAAATTCTTTTTATAATTTTCTCCAACTTTTGAATCTAAACTGCTTAATATTCTATTTAATAGATAGTCTCCTTGTTTTGTAACTCCACCACCAATAACTACTAATGAAGGGTTGAAAATATAAACTATTGTACTAAGTCCATCTGTAAAATAATCGATCCATCTATCTACAACTTCTTTTACATCTTGATTTCCAGATTTTTCAAGTTCAAATATCTCTTTTCCATTTAATTCTTTTCCAGTTTTTTCTTTTACCATTCTAACTAATGCAGTAGCTGAAGCATATCTTTCATAACAACCTTTTTTACCACAAAGGCATTGTTCTCCATCTTTTTCTATTTGAATATGTCCAAACTCTCCAGCAACACAAGTATCTCCTCTAAAAATATCCCCATTAAGAACTATTCCTCCACCAATACCTGTTCCTATAGTTAAGCAAACAAAACCATCTGCTCCCTTTCCAGCTCCTAACCACTTTTCTCCAAGTGCTGCACAGTTAACATCATTCTCCAAAACAGCTGGTAAAGAGTATTTTTTTTCTAATCTTTCTACTAAATTTGTTCCTATCCAACCAGGAATTATAGGATTCCCTCCTATTACTTTTCCAATACTTCCATCTATTTGTCCTGTTCCAGAAACAGCTATTCCTAAAATATCTTTAGACATATATTTATCTATAATTTTGCACATATTTTCAAAAAGATTTTCTATTCCTTTTCCTGCTTCTGTTGGAAACTCTCCACTTTCTAAAAGTTTTCCATCTTCTTCTAACAATCCGTATTTTACAGCTGTTCCTCCAATATCAATTCCTATTACCCTCATTGTTTCCTCCATTAATATATTGATAAAAAGAGTGAATTAATAATTCACTCTTTTATTTTACCACAAATTTAAAATTTTACATCTTTTTTTTACATTATTAAGTTTGGTAAGAAAGTTATAATTCCTGGGAATATTGTAATTACAACTAATGTTATAAATATAGGAATTAAGAAAGGTAATACCCCTTTTGTTACCACACTTACTGGCATTTTTCCAACTTGAGCAACAACAAATAGTGCCATTCCCATAGGTGGAGTTAAAATTCCTATCATCATATTTAATGTTGTCATTACTCCAAAGAATACTAAATCTATTCCAAAGTTAGCTGCTACTGGTATTAACATTGGTAATACTAAGAATTGTAGTGCTAATGCATCTATAAACATTCCTAAGAATAGTAATAATGCATTTATCATTATTAATACTGTTAATTTAGAACTTGCAAATGTCATAAAGAATTCTGCTATTCTCATAGCTATCTGCTCTCTTGCTATCATATCACCAAAGAAAGTAACTGTTATTATCATAAGAATTGTTACTCCACTGATTGCCATTGCTTCTACACAATGCTTAAATAGAGATTGGATTGTTAATTCTTTATAAATAAAAGCTCCTAAAACTACTGAATACATAGCTGCTACTACAGCTGCTTCAGTTGGAGTAAATAGTCCTGAGAAAATTCCTCCAATTATTATAAATGGTGTTAATAATGCCCAGAAAGATTTCTTAAAAGCTTCTACTTGCTCTTTAAAAGTAGCCTTTTTAGCTTTTTTATACCCTCTTTTTTTACAAATAAAATAGTTCATTATCATTAGAGCTATTGTTGTTAATACTCCAGGAACAAATCCTGCTAAGAATAGTTTTGCTATAGATTGGTTAGCTATAACTCCATAAACTATCATACTGATACTAGGTGGAACTAATGGTCCTATTATACAAGATGCTGCAGTTATTCCTCCACAAATATCATCATCATATCCCTCATCTCTCATAGCTTTTATCTCTAATTGCCCAAGTCCTCCAGCATCTGCTATTGCTGATCCTGACATTCCTGAGAAAATTAGAGAAGCTGCTACGTTTACATGCCCCATTCCTCCAGTATAGTGTCCTAATAAGGCTTTAGCAAAGTTAAATATTCTTTCTGTTATTCCAGAACCATTCATAAGTATTCCTGTAAGTACGAAGAAAGGTACACTTAATAAACTAAAGCTATTTAAACTATCTATTAATTTTGCTGAAGCAAAGTAAACTATATTCCATCTTCCAGTTGAAAAATAAAATAGTGTTGCTGCCATTAAAGACCAACCAACAGGCACTCCTGCAAATATCATAATAAGCCATATAGCTATTGTTACAAATCCACCCATTGCTCCTAATTTAACATAATTAGATACTCTTAAGAAAGCAAACAATTTAGGATTTACAGCTAAAATAGCAATAATTACAACTAAAGCTATTAAGAAAAATATAGGTTTTATACATACCTTATCATTCTCATAATTCTCTTTATATGCTTGATAAAAACGATATAACATTAATATTGAAATTAATGGTAGTGCTAAATACATCCACCCACTTGATATTTTTAATGATACAAGTTCAAATATCCATTTTTTCTTATATAAGATATTTCCTAAATATCCCATAAATATAATACAAATGAATATTATGATTTGTGATATTGTAAAAACTATCTTTTGCATTCTTGGAGAAAATCTTGAGCATAAGAAGTCTATCAATACATGAGTTTGATTTCTTATCCCCATACTTATTCCAAGCATTCCAACATAAACAAATATCAAGCTTGAAAGTTCTTCACTCCACATTAATGGTCTTCCAAATACTTGTCTTGCAAAAATCTGTGCTATAAGGACTATAAACATCCCCATAAACAGAGTCCCACCTATCCACTCTTCCAACTTATCTATAAATTTCATTTACATTACTCCCTCGTATAATATTTATATAATAATTTACTAATTACTAATCTATTTTAAATTTTATGTAATATACTATTATTAGATACTGTGGATTAGTTTATCACTCCTACCATTTTAATGGTTTTATTAAGGCTCTAACCACAGGCTCTTTATTCATTTGTTAATTAGTTAGATACCACTTTGATGGTTTATTTAGAACGAGGTTACAATCTTAAAGAGTTACCGTGGTCTAAAACAGTATCAAATTCTTTTTTATTCAAGGAGGCTTGTATGATTTTAGTTGGAG
>NZ_GL987989.1:0-24367 GCF_000158195.2 Fusobacterium mortiferum ATCC 9817 | reverse complement strand
CCTAAAGGTTTGCTTTGTTTAATGCAGCCATCTATGTAAGCTATTGGGAACCAACATTTTCTCAATATTTGAAAAAGAAACGAGTAGAAGGCAAACATTATTATGTAGCAATATCTCATGTAGTAAAAAAATTAGTTAGACTTATTTTTCACTTAGAAAAAACAAATGAAAGATACAGTACAGTAGTCTAATTGTTCATAAATTTTAATACTGTCAAAAGGTTCTAACTAAACCTTCATTTTGTGATGTAAATTTCTAAATTAACAAATTTAAATTAAATTTTTTTATTTTTGATTTGACATTTAATAGTTAGTCTTAATTCTATATAGTTTATCTAACTGAGTTTATCTCTTTTACTCCCTCTTCTCCTAATTTTCCATTTTTCTTAATGTATTCATCATATACAGGTTGCATAGCTGCTTTAAACTCATCAGTATTAGGTTCTGTTATAGTTACTCCATTTGATTTAAAGAAATCTTTTAAACCTGCTTCTTCATCTACGAATAATTTTGTATGATATTCCGCTGCTGCTTCTGCTGCTTCTTTTACTACATTTTGTAAATCTTCTGGTAACATTTCCATAGTAGAATTACTTACTAAATACAATTGGTCATTTATAATATGATTAGTCATTGCTAAATATGGTTGTACTTCATAGAATTTTTGTGCTCTAATAGCTGATAGTGGATTTTCTTGACCATCTACTGAGTTAGTTTGTAATGCTAAGTAAACTTCTGAGAAAGCCATTGGTGTAGGAGATGCCCCCGAATATTTAGCATAGTTTAAGTTAGCTGGTGCTGTAGGAACTCTTAATTTTAATCCTTCCATATCTTTAATAGAGTTGATAGCTTTATTTGAAGAAGTTTGTCTAGTTCCATTATATCCTTGAGATAAAATAGTAATTCCTAGTTCATTATTAATTTTTTCTCTTAAATCTTCTCCAAATTGAGTTTCCCATGTTGCTCTTTGCATATGATTAAAATCTTTCATCATATATGGTAATGTATATACTTCTGCTTCTGGAAAGAAAATAGAGAATCTTCCTAACTCTGCAAATGTAAAATCAAGTGCTCCTCCTGAAAGTTGCTCAATCATACTTCTATCGTCTCCTAATTGTCCATTAGCAAAAATTGCAACTTCAATTTGCCCGTTTGATTTCTCCTTCAATTGTTGTGCAAAATACTCTGCTGCTTTGTACTCATTTGAAGATGTTCCAGCAACCATTCCCATTTTTAAATCATACTCTGCTGCAAGTGCTGCTGTTGTCATTACTCCAAATAAAATTCCTAATCCTAATTTTTTTAATCCTTTTTTCATTATTAAAACCTCCCACATTTTATTTTAAAAATTTTAATCTTCTAAATTTTCATAAAAAATTATTCTAGATTTGGATATTTCCCATTTTTCATCAAAAATTTTATTTTTATATAATATATCAAACATATTCTTTCCTGCTGCATACCCTTCTGAAGATATTTCTTCCATAACAGTCATATTAATTATTTTTTTCTTAATAAGATTTTTTATTATTTTTCCAATTCCATTTGTAACAATTTTTTTTCCTTTTAACATTTCTTTAGGTAATTTAACTAAAATATCATGTGCATATCTATTTATATACAATCCATCTATTTCTTCTTTAGTAAACAATTCCTTTATTAATTCCACACTCTTTTCAATTCCATTTCCTTCTAAAGGACCAATCACTTCTACATTAGCATCTTTTATTCTATCTAAAAAACCTTTTAAATACAACTTTGAAGAAACTTTATCATCCCCATTATCTATTATTAAAACTTTTTCATTCTCTCTTAAAAGATTATCCATAAGTCCTGCTGCTATTTTCCCTTGCTTTATATGGTCAGGACCTACATGAGGTATATCATTATGTAACCTAATTCCTAGTGATACTATTTTTAGTTTTTCTAAATATGGTTTTATAATTTTATAAACTTTTTCTTTATCCAAAGGAGTTATTATAATTCCATCTAAATCTTTTATTTTTAATAATTTTTCCAACTCTTCTATTTGCTTTTCTGGATCATTAATATCTGTTGTTTTTATTTCTATTTTATAGTTATATGCTTTGTATTCCTTAATAGCTAAATTAATTCCCCTTTTTATTTCACTTGTATAAAACTCATTTTTAGACTCTACTACTAAAGCACAAACTTTTTTTGTTTTTTTTCCTGCTAAAGAACTTCCCACATAGTTTTTTTCATAATTAGTTTCTTTAACTAATTCTAAAATTTTTTTCTTTGTTTCTTCTTTAATTAAAGGACTTCCATTTATTGCTCTTGCCACTGTAGTTCTACTTATCCCTAATTTTTCAGCAATTTCTTTTTGAGTTACCATAAACGTTCTCCTATTTTGTTCACGTGTTCATTTCTTCTAATATTAATATATCTTTTTTTTCTGTATTTGTCAATAATTTTATTTAAAATTTATTTATTTTTTGAACGTTTAAAACTTAAAACATTCATTTTCACCATTTATAAAATGAACATATTATTTTTTATAAAAATACACTTGTTTTTTTCTTTATATAATTTTTTTCTTTTTTTTATAAAAGTAGCATGATTATTAGTTTTACATACACCAAATATCTTTTTTCGAACAGTTGTACCGAAAAAAAATCTTGACTTTTTATAGAAAAAATACTATTATAAGTTATTATTAAAAAATGTTCACGAGAACAAAAATTTTAGTTTATATCTTTATAAAATTTTAGGAGGTTTTTTATGAATTGGCATTGGTTTAACTGGGTTATTATCTTACTTTATTTTGTAGGTATGTTTATGGTTGGAGTTTATTTTTCAAAAAGAACAACTTCTACTGAAGATTATTTTAAAGCTGGAGGAAGAGTTCCTGCTTGGGTAACTGCTTGTAGTATTTATGCAACTGCACTATCATCTATATCTTTTATTGCTATTCCTGCTTCTGTTTTTAGTAAAGGATGGCTATTAGGGATGGCACCTTTAGGAATTATTCCTATTGTTTGGGTTGCAGCTGTTGTATTTGTCCCTTTCTTTAGAAGAGTTAACGTAACTACAGCTTATGAATATCTTGGAAAAAGATTTGATAACAAATTCAGACTTATTGGAAGTTTAGCTTTTATTCTTTTCCATGTTGTTAGAATGGCTATAGTACTTTATCTTCCAACATTAGCTTTACAACAAGCTCTTCCAAGTTTAAATCCTGTAATACTTACTGTTGGAGTTGCAATTTTCTGTGTTGCTTATACTTCAATGGGAGGAATTGAAGCAGTTTTATGGTCAGATGCTATTCAAACTATTGTTTTATTACTTGGAGCACTATTAATTATCATAGCAGGATTTACAGCTGCTCCTGAAGGAGTTGGACAAGGATTTAAAGCCCTTTCTGAAGGTGGAATGCTTTTAAATAGTGATTTCTTTAGTATGGACCTTGCTAAAATCAGTATTTGGACTATGTTAATAGGTGGATTTGTTAACTCTATATACTCTTATGTAGGAAGCCAAGATATAGTTCAAAGATACAACACTACTAAAAATGAAGAGGAAGCTAAGAAAAGTTTATTTATGAATATTCCTTTACTTCTTACAAGTATCTTTATCTTTGTAGGAATGGGTTCTGCTCTATTTATATTCTTTAAATTTAAAGCTCAACTTCCTACTGGTATAAATGGAAATGCTATATTACCATACTTTGTAATTCAATATATCCCTACTGGTATTTCTGGACTTGTTCTTGCAGCTATATTTGCTGCTGCTCAATCTACTGTTTCATCAAGTTTAAACTCTGTTTCTACTTGCATGACAGCTGATATCTTAGAACATTTAAGACCAGATATGAGTGATAAACAAAAATTATCTTTTGCTAAAGGTTCAAGCTGGGTAGTAGGAATTTTAAGTACAATACTTGCAGTACACTTCTTATATGCTGGACAAGGAGATATGTTCCTATACTTCCAAGCAATTACTGGATTATTAGGAGGCCCTATTGCTGGAGTTTTCTTAGTTGGTATCTTCTTTGAAAAAGTAAATACAAAAGCTGTTTGGGTTGGATTTATAGCTTCAATATTAATAGCTGTATATTTAACTAACCCTATGGGAATGGCTGCTGCTGTAATTCCTAACTATGTTCAACCAAAAGTATTTGAATTTATGATATCTTTCTTAATAATAGGTGGTAGTGTTATTGTATCAGTATTAGCTTCTTTTGTAACTGGAACACCTAGAGCTGAACAAATAAAAGGTTTAACTTATTCTTCAGTTAAAAATATGAAATAAGATACTAAGTTATTTAATTCTCATCAATTTAATTTTATAAAAATATCTCAAATAAGAGATAAACCCTTAGCATTAAACTAAAGGTTTATCTCTTTTTATTTTATTTACTTTTTATATTTTTGCATATTGTAAGAACATAAATATCATCTACATATATATCCTCTTTTAAAAGTTCACAAAGATTTCTAAGAGTAGCTCCTGTACTAAATATATCATCTACTAAAAGTATATTTCCTCTCTTTGTTAATTTTCTTTCCTTAATTATACTATTTTTAAATAGTTCCATCTTCTTCTCTTGAGGAAGTTTTTTTAACTCTTCAGAACTTAATTTTCTAAAGAAATCTAAAGATATTGGCTTTTGTAAATTTTCTCCTAGATGTTTTACTACTTGAAAAAGTGGTTGAATCTCTCTTGAATAAGTAGGAGGTGTAGCTATTATTCCATCAATTTTATCAGCTATCTTCCATTCTTCCTTTATAAATTTCGTCACTATATTTGCTATTTCTATAGCTTTATTATATTCTTTATGATATTTTAACTCATTCATTGCTTTTCCAATCTCACTATATTTTACATCAAAAATTGGATAACCAAAAATATCCTCCCCTTTATAATTACTTTCTAGCATAAAATAATCTAATGTATATCCCTCTTTCCAATTTCCTTCAATAATCATAGGATTTATTTTCACTTTCATTCCCCTCCTAATCTATTAGTATACCTTATTTAAATTATACATTTTTTATGAATAAAAATCAAATAAACTGTTTAATATTTTTTCGAGATAACTTACTTTCTAATATTTTATTAGTTTTTTTATAAAAAACACTTGATATTCTTCAATAGTTGATGTATAATCTACTTAATTGTTCTAGGGAGCTGAATTTATGTAAATTCTACTATTTGGACGAGAAGTTTTTTATTTTGGAGGTTTGTAAAATGTTAAAGGGAACTGTAAAATGGTTTAACAAAGAAAAAGGATTTGGATTTGTAACTAGCGAAGATGGTGCTGATTATTTCGTACACTTCACTGGAATAGTAGGAGAAGGATTCAGAACTTTAGAAGAAGGACAAGCTGTTACTTTCGAAGTTACAGAAGGTAAAAAAGGACCTATGGCTGTAGACGTTAAAGTTGCTTAGTTTTTATAAATATGATTTTTTGAGAGCGATTTTTATCGCTCTCTTTTATTTATTCATTTTTTCCTATTTTAGATAAAAATTCAAACTTTTTAATAGTATCTTTTACCTTTCTAATATTTGTAAACTCATCTAATCTTGGTAAAAAATTATGGTTATTGGCTAAATCCATAAAATCAGCTAAAGCTTCTAAATGTTCCTCTCCATCTATAGAGGTAAAAACTAATATTGTTTTTACAGGAAGATTTTCAGGAAAAATAACTTCATTTTCTAAAGTAAGTAATCCCATAGCAGTTTTAAAAACATTATTATCATTTTTACTATGAGGAATAGCAATTTTTTTATTGGTAACCATATATGAACCATATTCTTCTATCTTTTTAATCATGCTATCTATATATGTCTTATCACATGAACCATCATCTAGTAACATCTCACCTATCTCTAATATAGCTTCTTTCCAATCATTAGAATCACTTTGCAAAATAATATTATTCTTTAAAAGCTCAGAAAGAGAAAGAATATTTTTACTAGTATCATCAATAAGTAAATCACCTATAAATTCCTTTAATTCTTTTTTTAATGTTGCTAAATCTGTAATAAGAGTATTTTTCTCTATTATTTTTATTAAATTACTAAATCTAATTTTTCTTTGTTGCTCCTGTAATCCAGCTTTTTGTAAATTTATTTTATCTTCATTAGATAAAATAGTATTAACTTGTACTATTGGTTTTGAAAAACTATTATCTAAATGTAATGTAGTAATAATTAAATCAATTTCATCTAAATCGTACTCTTCTAACTTATAAATTGGGATTATATCTTTTACAAAAACACTATAAGCATTTTTTAGTTGCTGAGCTAAAAGTTTTGATGTTCCATAGCCAAAACCACAAACAATTAAAACTTTTTTCTCTAAAGAAAAATTTTTATCAATGGCACTTTTAAAATGAGTCCCTAAAAAAGCTATCTCATCTGGAGTAATCTCCATTCCTATAAAATCTTCCAAAGGAGATAATGATTTTTTTGTAGCTTCAAAAATAGGTTTATAGTTTTTCAAAAAATCAGTTAAAATAGAATTTTCTAGAGAAATACTATTTTTTAACCTATGAATTGTCGGTTTTAAATGATTTATAATTCCATATAACAAATCTTTATCCTTAGTTAAATCAATCTCCATATTTATTGAAAAATTTTCTATTATCTTTTTTGCTAAAACATCAATCTCTATCCAAAAATTATAAAAATTACTTTCATTACAATAATTATGACTCCCTAAATATAAATCAGTTAATTTTAAAATTTCAATATCATTTATAAAAATATTAAAATTTTTCTCTATAATTTTTATATTATTTTTTATTTGAGAATACTCAGCAGTTCTTTTGAAAAAATTCTCATTTTCCATCTTTGTTAAAAACTTACCATTTTTTAATCTCCAAATCATAATACAAATATAGTTTTGAAATGTTAAATAAGGTTCATCAGCAATTAAAATATTTTTTTCTTCCATTAGGATATCTATAAATTTTTTAGAAATCTCCTTGTATTCTAATAAAAAAATCTCATCTAATAATTTTTTTATAAACTCTGAATGTTTAGAAGAAAAATAATTAAAATACTTATTTAAAAATTTTAATTGGGCAGTTCTAATATTTCCCTCTTCTCCAACTAAGATTAATCCCTTTTGAATCTCTGTTTCTAATTTCAAATTGTATTTTTCTAATTTTTCTCTAATCTCTCTTACAATATTTTTTATAGTTGTTCTACTAACATCTAACTCTTCACCTAGGTCTTTTAAATTCAATTTTTCTTGAAATAATGTTTTAAATAATACTATTTCATCTTTTATTTCATCTGTAGAGATATTTTTTTGAAAGAAAGAGATTACATCAGAAAGTACATTTAAATTTGAATAAAAAAGTTCCCCTTTAGACTTTTTTTCTATCTCTATAAAATGACTTTCAGAAAGAAGTTCATTTATTTTCTCTATATCATACCGAATACTTCTTTCATTTATAAAAAGATTTTCTGATAGATATTTATAAGAAGATTTTCCTTCATTTTCTAAAAGTATTTTTAATATATCTAACATTCTATTTGTCATCTGCTTTCTCCTTACAAATTGTTATTATATTAATTATATCATAAAATATTAAAATCAACTAAATTAAAACATATAAAGTCAAAAAAAATCATATTTTTTTGAAAAATTTAGATTCTATTCAAACAAGTAAAATTTTGTTATACTCATACTATAAAATATAAGTGGAGGTAAAAGTAATGAATTTTAGAAATTTAATTGATGAAAATTTAATTATTCTTGATTCAGAGTGTAAAACAAAGGTTGAAGCTATTGAAAAATTAGTTGACCTTTTAAATGCAAGTGGTGTTTTAGAAAACAGAGATGAGTTTTTAAAAGTTGTAATGGAGAGAGAAACAAAATCTCCAACTGGATTAGAAGATGGTTTAGCAATTCCACATGGAAAGTCTACAACAGTTAAAAGTGCTAAAATCTCAGCAATGAGATTAAAAAATAAAATTACTGATTGGGAATCAGTTGATGAAGACAATGAAGTTGAATTAGCTTTCTTAATAGCTATTCCAGATTCAGAAAAAGGTTCTACTCATATAGAAGTTTTATCAAATTTAACTACTCTATTTATGGAGGATGGATTCTTAGATGAATTAAAAAATGCTAAAACTAAAAAAGAATTTTTGGATATAATCTTAAAAAATGAAAAAGTTGAAGAAGAAAAAATAGAAGAAAAAGTTGAGGAAAATAATTTCGTTCAAAATACAGCAGAAAAGCAAGATTTTAAACAAACTTTAAATAGAATGAAAGAACACTTACTATTTGGAACATCTCATATGATTCCATTTATAGTTGCAGGAGGAGTTCTTTTATCATTAGCAGTTATGTTATCAGGAAAAGGTGCTGTTCCAGATAGTGGATTCTTAAAAGAGATGGCAGATATGGGTATTGCAGGACTTACTCTTTTCACTGCAATACTTGGAGGATATATAGCTTACTCAATAGCTGATAAACCAGGATTAGCACCAGGTATGATTGGTTCTTGGATAGCAGTACAAAACTATAAAACAGGATTCTTAGGTGCAATTATTGTCGGATTCATAGCTGGATTTATCGTTCAAAATTTAAAGAAAATTAAATTACCAGATAGTATGAAATCTCTAGGTTCAATCTTTATCTATCCATTAATAGGAACTTTCTTAGTTTGTTCTGTTGTTATTTGGATAATTGGAAATCCTATTGCAAGTATGATGGAAGCAATGAATAATTGGCTAGCTGGAATGGCTGGAAGTGGAAAAGTAGTGTTAGGAAGTATTCTAGGAGGAATGACTGCATTTGATATGGGAGGACCTATCAATAAAGTTGCTACACTATTTGCTCAAACTCAAGTTGACACTCAACCTTGGTTAATGGGAGGAGTTGGAATAGCTATTTGTACTCCACCATTAGGAATGGCATTAGCTACATTTATGTCTCCTAGAAAATATACTAAAGAGGAAAAAGAAGCAGGTAAAGCTGCTGCTATAATGGGACTTATTGGTATCAGTGAAGGAGCTATTCCATTTGCTGCTGCTGACCCTGTAAGAGTTCTACCAGCAATAGTTGCAGGAGGAATTGTAGGAAATGTTATTGGATTCTTAATGAATTGTATTAACCATGCTCCTTGGGGAGGTTGGATTGTTCTTCCTGTAGTTGAAGGAAAAATAGGATATATAATAGGTACTGTAGCTGGAGCTCTAGTTACTGCACTAATAGTAAATGCTTTAAAACCAATAGCAATTGAAAAAGAGGATTCTGAAGAAGAAATAAACTGTGAAAGTGTACAAGGAGAAGGAGAAGCTGAAGTATTAGCAATAACATCTTGCCCTTCAGGAGTTGCTCATACTTTCTTAGCAGCAAAAGCTCTAGAAAAAACTGCAACTAAATTAGGCGTAAAAATAAAAGTAGAAACTCAAGGAGCTAATGGAATTGTTAATAGAATAACTCCAAAAGATGTAGAAAACGCAAAAGTTATTATATTTGCTCATGATGTTGCTATAAAAGAACCTCAAAGATTTAAAAATATAAAAATAGTAGATGTAAAAACTAAAGTTGCAATTCAAGACCCTAAAACTTTAATTCAAAATAGCTTAAAATAGTAACTTAAAAATAAATTAGAGCAAGTATGGTTTAAACCTACTTGCTCTAATTTATTTTTTATCTACAATTATTTTAACTCTATATTCATCTTAGAACTTTTATAAATTTTCATATCTTTATCCACTATCAATACACCTAAATTATTTTTATCAGAATAATCTAATATTTCATCAACAGGCATAGTGAAAAAAGCTGTAGAATACATATCTGAGAAAAAAGCATTATCTGATATTACTACTATCATTTTTTTATCTGCTACAGGAAAACCAGTTGTCTTATCAATTATATGATGATATCTCTTTCCATCTATCTCAATATAAGTTTGATAATCTCCTGAAACTCCCATTCCTTCATTATTTAATTCTACTATTCCTAAAAGTTCCTTTGGATTTTCTGGATTTTCTACCCCTATTCTCCAATTTTTTCTGTCTGGTTTAGTATTTATAGTTTCTATACTAGAAATAGATGAAATAAAAGCACTTGTTACTCCTAAATTTCTCATAGTCTCTTTAGCTTTTTCTACTGCATATCCCTTTAAAAATGAGCCTGTATCTATCTCTGCCTTATCCTCTGAATAATACAATTCATTCCCATCTAAAACTATTTTAGAAAATCCTATATATTCCATTGCTTTTTTTAACTCTTCTATTTTGGGAAGTTCTCTTTGCTCTTTAGCACCAAAATTCCAAACATCTAAAAGAGGACCTATTGTTACATCATATTTTCCATGAGATAACTCATAAATTTTTTTTAAATTTTGAAAAAGATATACTCCCTCTTCATCTAGTTTTACTTTTTTTTCTTTCCCAGAATTTAAATTATCTATAATACTTCCTTTTACTTTACTATTAAACTTATTATCTATTCTTTCTATCTCTTGAAAAGCAGCTTCAATAGCTCTATTTGCCAATTTTTCATCTTTATCATATACAGTTATACTTATATAAGTTCCAAATAAAAACTTACTATTTTCTATTTTTTGTACCTCTTTACTGCAAGATAAAATAAAAATTGGCAATATTAAAATTGCCAATATTTTTTTTAACATAAAGTTATTCACCAACTTTATCTTCCGCTATTTCATATCCTATTTTTCCAGCTAATATCTCTCTAAAAGCTTTTTTTACATCAGTATCTTTTTTGCTACACTTAGTTAAAAGAGGCTCTCCTTTTCCTATTTGTCTAGCTCTTTGTCCACTTACAATTGTTAGTATATATTTATTAGGTATTTTTTCTAATAATTCATCATATATTATCTCTTTTTTCATATATAATCCTCCTATTAATTATATTTATCTTCTATAATTTTTCTAAGTGCTGCACAAGACTCTTCTACTGTTTTATTAATAATTGTTACTTCATACTCTTTTTCATATTCTAATTCTTTAATAGAGTTTTTAAGTCTTAATTGAATAGTCTCTTCACTATCTGTTTTTCTTCCTCTTAATCTAACTTCTAATTCTTCCATAGTTGGAGTTTTGAAGAAAATTAAATGTGCATCTGGATACTGAGCTTTTACTTGTAGCCCTCCTTGTACATCTATCTCTAATATTACATCTTCTCCAGCTAAAAGTCTACTCTCTACTTCAGATTTTAAAGTTCCATAATAATTTCCATGAACAGTAGCATACTCTAAAAATTCTCCATTTTTTTCTTTAGCTAAAAACTCCTCTTTAGTTAAAAAATAGTAATCTCTCCCGTTCATTTCCCCTTCTCTTGGAGCTCTAGTTGTAGCTGATGTAGCTAGATTGATTCCAAGCATTTTGCGAACCATTCTACAAATAGTAGATTTTCCAGCACCACTTGGTCCTGATACTACATATAGATGACCTTTTGTTCCTCTACTCATTTTTTTCTCCTTTCTCTATCCTAAGTGATATTGTTTCTGGATTTATTGCTGACATTATAACATGGTTTGAATCTGTTATTATAAGAGTTTTTGTTTTTTTCCCTAAAGTTGCATCAATCAATCTATTTTCTATTTTTGCTTCATCTCTAAGCCTTTTACTAGGAGCAGAATCAGGATTTATTATAGCTACTATTCTACTCTGTATTACCATATTACCAAATCCTATATTTATTGGTTTCATCTCTCCTCCTATTCTATATTCATTGATTGCTCTCTTATTTTTTCCAATTCATTTTTACACTCTACTATAAGTTTTGAAATTTCATAAAGATTTGATTTTACCCCTGTTGTATTTAACTCTCTATATATCTCTTGTAATATAAAATCTATTTTTTTACCTACTGCAACTCCTTTTAAAGAAAGTTCTTTCTTTAATTGTTCCATATGACTATCCAATCTAGAAATTTCTTCTGAAATATCAGATTTATCAGTAAAAAGTAATATTTCTTTTAATATATCTTCCTCTTTAAATTCAATATTTCCTTTTATTTTATCTAATCTTTCTAAAAGTTTATTTTTATATATTTCTACAACTTGGTCTTTATATTTTTTTATTTCATCTATATTAGCTTCTAATACAGAGATTCTTTCAAGGAAATATATTCTTAAACGTTCCCCTTCTTCTTCTCTTGTTTTAATGAAAGGTGTTAATAATTCTTTTATCTTTCCTAATATGAAATTTGTATATTCCTCTTCATCTATTTCAAAATCATTTTTCTTTATTACATTTAAATTTCTAACTAAAATATCCATTTTATTACTAAATTTTTCATTAAAATCTTTTTCCATTTCAAGTAATACATTCATGTATCCTTTACTTTGCTCTTTATCGTAATCAAAAAGTTTTCCTAAATCTCTTAAATCACTAAACTCTATTTTTAAATCTAATGACCCTCTACTTACTTTAGAAGCTATCTCTGTTCTAATTGCTCCCTCTAAAAAATTAAGATTATATGGAAGTTTTATTTTTAAATTCAAATTTTTGTTATTTACACTTTTAAGTTCCATGTTCAAAGCATACTTATCATCTTGATAAGACAACTTTGAATATCCTGTCATACTTCTCATTACAACCTCCAGAAAGATAAAACAGATATAGGAATAGGCGACAATGTCGCCTATTCTACATCTACTATTACTCTTGTTCCATTAAATCTTCTTCTATAACTTTTGCTTTTATCTTTTTATAAGCACTAAATCCAGTTCCAGCTGGTATCTTCTTACCGATAATTACGTTTTCTTTTAATCCTTCTAAGAAGTCAACTTTTCCTTCAATAGCTGCATTTGAAAGAACTTTAGTAGTTTCTTGGAATGAAGCTGCTGATATGAAACTTCCTGTATTAACAGCTGCTTTAGTAATACCTTGAATAATTGGTTCATATTTGATTATAGCTTTTCCTTCAGCTTGAAGTTTTTCGTTTTCTAACTCTACTACTCTCTTTTCTACAACTTCATCCTCTAAGAATAAAGATGCTCCTGAATCAACTATTCTTACTTTCTTAAACATCTGTTTAACGATAATCTCAATGTGTTTATCATTTACAGTAACTCCTTGGTCTCTATACACTTGTTGTACAGATTCTAGGATAAACTGCTCAGCTGCTACAAGTCCTTTAATATTTAGAACGTCAAATGGAGAAATAGCTCCTTCTGTTATCTTATCTCCAGCTTTTACAAGCATTCCATCAGTAACAACTAGACGCTCTCCAACTGGTACTAAGTACTCTTTATAATCACTTGAATCAGAAACTGATTTAACTAAGATTACTCTCATACCTTTCTTCTTCTTACCAGTTACTTCTACCTTACCTTCTATTTCAGTAAGCATTGCTTTTCCTTTAGGATTTCTAGCTTCAAATAGCTCTTGAACTCTTGGAAGACCTCCAGTGATGTCTTTTGTTCCTGCTCCCTCTTTAATGATTTTAGCAATGATTTGTCCTTTTTTAATCTCTTCCCCTTCCCTTACCATTAAGTAAGCTCCGAATGGGATAGTATAGCTTCCTTTTGTATTTCCTTCAGCATCAAATACCACAACTCTTGGGTTGATATCTCCAGATTCTACAGGTTTAATTGCCATAAATTCTGTAACATCATATTTTTCGTCATAGTTTTCTTTTACATAAAGTTCTCTATACTCAATTCTTCCATCTTGGTCAGCAATAATAGGGATATGGAATGGGTCGAATGTAACTAATGTTTCTCCAATTTCAACTTGTTGTCCCTCTTTTACTTTTAAGATAGAACCTGATGGAATCTCATAATCATAGTTTCCTATAATTAATTTAGCAGATTGACTAACTACTATTTCGTCTCCATTTTCCTCATTTACTAGTATCTTAACGTCTCTATAAGCTACCTTACCTGAATTTTCAGCTCTAACTCCACTTACTACTGCTGCTGCTGTTGCAACTCCTCCAGTATGGAATGTTCTCATTGTAAGCTGAGTACCTGGTTCTCCGATTGATTGAGCTGCAATAACTCCAACCGCTTCTCCAAGTAATATCTCTTTATGGTTAGATAAATCCATTCCATAACATTTTCTACATACTCCTTTTTCAAGAGCACAAGTTAATGGAGATCTTATCTTAACTTTTCTAATTCCTAATTCATCTATTTTCTTAATTAGTTCTTTTCCAATTAAAGTATTTCTTGGAGCTATTACTTCTCCTTCATATACTAAATCTTCTGCAAGAACTCTTCCGTTTATTCTTTCTTTTAACTCTTCAATTACCTTACCTTCAGAGATTAATTCTCCTACTTCAATTCCTTGATGAGTTCCACAATCTTCTGCATTAACTATAACTTCATGTGATATATCAACAAGTCTTCTTGTTAAGTATCCTGAGTCAGCAGTTCTTAGGGCAGTATCTGCTAGTCCTTTTCTAGCTCCGTGTGATGACATAAAGAACTCTAATACTGTTAGTCCTTCACGGAAGTTAGCTTTGATAGGTACCTCGATGATTCTTCCTTGTGTATCGGCCATGTTTCCTCTCATTGCCGCTAACTGTCTCATCTGAGAAATGTTACCTCTGGCTCCTGAGTTCGCCATCATGTAAACTGGGTTGAATTGATCTAGTCCATTCATCATTGCTTTAGTGACTGCATCAGTTGCTTCAGACCATACAGTGATTGTTTTTCTATATCTTTCTTCGTTAATAATTTTTCCTGCTTTATAATCAGCTTCGATTTGTGCTACTTGCTCATCTGCTTTTGCTAGGATATCTTTCTTAGCTGCTGGAATTTCAAGGTCTTCTATACCAACTGATACTCCTGCCATAGCTCCATAGTGGTATCCAAAATCTTTAATCTTGTTGATTAATTCAGCTGTTTCAGTAAATCCATGCTCATCATATAACTTAGCAATAAGTTTCTTTAATTGAGATTTACCAAAAGTTTGGTTATATTGTTTATCTACTTCAGGTAATAATTCATTAAACATTAATCTTCCTGGAGTAGTTTCTATCATTTCACCATTTATTCTTACTTTAATCATAGCATGAGTATCTAATACTCCATTATGATAAGCAGTTAAAGCTTGAGCTATATTAGAGAATGCTTTTCCTTCTCCTTTAGAACCTGGTCTTTCTTTAGTCATATAGAAACATCCCATAACCATGTCTTGAGATGGAACTGCTATTGGCTCTCCATTTGATGGAGAAATAATATTATTTGGAGCTAACATTAATAGTTTTGCTTCCATTATAGCTTCTGGAGATAGCATTAAGTGAACTGCCATTTGGTCTCCATCGAAGTCAGCGTTGAATGCAGAACATACTAATGGATGAAGTCTAATTGCTTTTCCTTCTATTAATACTGGTTCAAATGCTTGAATAGATAGTCTGTGTAGAGTCGGAGCTCTGTTAAGTAGTACTGGGTGATCTTGAATTACATCCTCGATTACATCCCATACTTTATCATCTGCTTCTTCAACTAATTTCTTAGCTGTTTTTATGTTAGAAGCTAGCTCTCTTTTTACTAACTCTCTCATAATGAAAGGTTTATATAACTCAAGAGCCATTTTCTTAGGAATTCCACATTGATTCATTTTTAATGATGGTCCTACAACGATAACCGATCTTGCTGAGTAGTCAACCCTTTTTCCAAGTAGATTTTGTCTAAATCTTCCTTGTTTTCCTTTTAACATATCAGAAAGAGATTTTAACTCTCTGTTATTTTGAGCAACTACTGGTTTTCCTCTTCTTCCATTATCTATTAAAGCATCTACTGCTTCTTGAAGCATTCTTTTTTCGTTTTTAACAACTATTTCAGGTGCTTTTATTTCTAATAATTTTTTAAGTCTGTTATTTCTATTGATAACTCTTCTATATAAATCATTTAAGTCAGAAGTTGCAAATCTTCCTCCATCTAATTGTACCATTGGTCTTAAATCAGCTGGTATTACTGGAACATTTTTAAGTATCATCCATTCAGGTTTGTTGTTAGAAGCTATAAAATCTCTTACTATTTTTAATCTCTTAACAACTTTCTTTCTCTTTTGAGATGAACTTACATCATCTAACTCTTTTTCTAACTCTACTCTTAACTCTTCAAGATTGATTTTCTCAAGAAGTTTTAAAATAGCCTCAGCTCCCATTAAAGCTTCAAATCTATTTCCATATAATTGCTTATATAATTTATATTCTTTTTCAGTTAAGATTTTTCCTTCTTTTAAATTACTTTCTCCAGTTTCAGTAACTACATATCTAGCAAAATATAGTACTGATTCTAATTCTTTTGGAGATAGTCCTATTATAAGTGACATTTTATTTGGTGTCCCTTTAGAATACCAAATATGAGAAACTGGTGCAGCTAGAGAAATGTGTCCCATTCTCTCTCTTCTTACCTTAGATCTAGTTACTTCTACCCCACATTTTTCACAAACTAGACCTTTATATCTCATTCTTTTATACTTTCCACATGCACATTCCCAATCTTTAGTTGGTCCGAATATTTTTTCACAGAAAAGTCCATCACTTTCTGGATTTAAAGTTCTATAGTTTATTGTTTCAGGTTTTGTAACCTCTCCGTGAGACCATTCTTCAATTTTCTCAGGAGATGCTAATCTAATTCTTATTTTCTCAAAACTTCTAATTCCCATTAAATACAAAGCCTCCTTATTGAGATAAAGCTATAAACGACTAGAAATAAGCTAAAGAGTTTACCTCCTTAACTTATTTTCTAATCTTAAAATATCAATTATTTTTATTAATCTTTAAAGTCATCTAAAGGAGAGTACTCTGTTAATACCTCTTCTTTATTTAACTCTTCATCTACGTTTATTATATTATCTTCACTATCAAATAGTTCTACATCTAATGCTAGTGCTTGGAACTCTTTTAATAATACTTTAAATGATTCTGGTAAGTCTGCTTCTGGCATCTCTTCACCTTTTATGATAGCTTCATAAGTTTTTGTTCTTCCAGTAACATCGTCTGATTTTACTGTTAACATCTCTTGAAGTATATTAGATGCTCCATATGCTTCTAATGCCCAAACTTCCATTTCTCCAAGTCTTTGTCCTCCGAATTGAGCCTTTCCTCCTAGTGGTTGTTGAGTTACTAATGAATATGGTCCAATTGCTCTTGCGTGCATCTTATCTTCAACTAAGTGGTGTAGTTTTAACATATACATTCTTCCTACTGTTACAGGATTATCAAATTTATCTCCTGTTCTTCCATCGTATAAGTCAACTTTTCCACTTCTAGGGAATCCTAATTTTTCTAAATAATCCTTAACTTGCTCTTCAGATGCTCCATCAAATACTGGAGTTGCTATATGTGTTCCACCATTATAGTTACCCATAGCCATTCCTAAGTGAACCTCTAGTACCTGTCCTATGTTCATACGTGATGGCACTCCTAGTGGGTTAAGTACAACGTCTAAGTGTGTTCCGTCAGCTAAGAAAGGCATATCTTCTGCTGGTAATACTCTTGATACAACCCCTTTGTTTCCGTGACGTCCTGACATCTTATCTCCAACAGTGATTTTTCTTTTTTCTGCAACTAATATTTTTATAGCTTTATTTACACCAGCTTTTAGTTCATCACCATTTTCTCTTGATAACTCAAGAATCTCTACTACTGTTCCTTTTGAACCATGAGGCATTCTTAAAGATGTATCTCTTACATCTCTTGCTTTTTCTCCAAATATTGCTCTTAATAATTTTTCCTCAGCAGGTGGTTCAGTTTCTCCTTTAGGAGCAGTTTTTCCTACTAGGATATCTCCTGGTCCTACTTCAGAACCAATAGTTATGATACCATTAGCATCTAATTTTCTTAATGCTTCTTCAGAGATATTAGGGATCTCTCTAGTGATTTCCTCATCACCTAATTTAGTATTTCTTGCTTCTATTTCATACTCTTCTATATGAATTGATGTAAATACATCATCTTTTCTTAATCTATCAGAAATTAAAATAGCGTCCTCATAGTTATATCCTTCCCAAGGCATGAATGCCATAAGAATATTTCTTCCTAGTGCTAAGTCTCCACCTTTTGTAGCAGGTCCATCAGCAAGTATACTTCCTACTTTTACTTCCTCACCTAATGATACTAATGGAGTTTGATGTAAACACATTGAAGCATTAGATCTTTCATAATTTAATAATCTATACTTATGTTCTTTTCCATTTTCATCTTCTATAATAATTTTACTAGCATCTACATAAACTACTTTTCCATCTACTTTAGATACTACTAATGCTCCAGAATCTACAGCAACTTTTCTTTCAAGTCCTGTTCCAATATAAGGAGCTTCTGTTCTTAATAATGGTACTGCTTGCCTTTGCATGTTTGATCCCATCAGTGCTCTGTTGGCGTCGTCATGCTCAAGGAATGGAATTAATCCTGCAGATACAGATACCACTTGTTTAGGAGAAATATCTAAGTAATCAACTTTTTCTCCTGTTATATTTACTATTTCATGTCCAAATCTACAAACAACCTCTCCTAAAAGCTCGTTGTTTTCACCAATTTTAGTATCAGCTTGGGCAATAAATAATCCTTCTTCTTCGTCAGCTGCTAAGTACTCGATTCTATCAAAATCAGCTTTTCCATCTACTACTTTAATGTAAGGAGTTTCTATAAATCCATATTTATTGATTTTAGCATAGATAGCTAATGATCCAATAAGACCGATGTTTGGTCCCTCTGGTGTTTCTATTGGGCAGATTCTTCCATAGTGAGAGTCATGTACGTCTCTAACCTCGAATCCTGCTCTTTCTCTTGAAAGTCCTCCAGGTCCTAAAGCTGAAATTCTTCTCTTATGAGTTAACTCAGATAATGGATTTGATTGGTCCATGAACTGAGATAATTGACCAGAACCAAAGAAATCTAATATTAAAGCATTTAATGGTCTAGTATTTAAAAGAGATTGTGGAGTTAATGTTTCAGAGTCCTGAATAGTCATTTTCTCTCTTACCATTTTTCCCATCTTAGAAAGTCCAGCTTTAATTTGCATTAAAAGTAACTCTCCTACTCCTCTTACCCTTCTATTTGATAGATTATCTATATCATCAGTATGTCCATTTCCATTATTTAAGTTAATTACATACTTCATTGTAGCTATGATATCTTCTTTAGTTAAAAGTATCTCATCATCAGGTACATTTAACTTAAGTCTTTTATTCATCTTATATCTTCCAACTGGCTCAAGGTCATATCTTTGAGGGTTGAAAAACATTTGTCTAATAAGTGATTTAGCTGATTCTATAGTAACTAAATCTCCTGGTCTTAACTTTTTAAATACTTCAGTTACTGCATCTTCTTTTGTTAATGTAGTATCATTTAATACTGTATTTGCTAATAATTTATCTTCTGGTTTAACTTCCCAATAAACAACTTTATCTACTTTAGCATCTATTATAGTTTCAATTAAAGCTTCGTCAATAACTGCATCTACTTCAGCTATTATCTCTCCAGTTTCTTCATCATAGATATCTTCTTTGATGAAACTTCCTTCAAATTTTGTTCTAAGAACACTTACTAACTCTTCTCTATTTTTATATTTTTGGAATATAGGAGTTAATTCTAATTCCTTTGTTTCTAAAAAGTAATCTTTAATTTCTGTATTGTTCTCAAAAAAATCAATAGCCTTTAAGAATACAGTTGCTAATACTTTTTTCTTTCTGTCAATCTTAACACTTAGGAAATCATTCTTGTCAGTTTCAAATTCAAGCCAAGTTCCTTTATAAGGAATAATTTTTCCTGAAAATAGGTCTTTACCAGTTTGAATATTTATCTCTTTATTAAATGATACACCTGGTGATCTATGTAATTGTGATACAACAACTCTTTCAGCACCATTTATTACGAAAGTTCCTCTTTCAGTCATTAAAGGTATCTCTCCAAAATATACCAATGACTCTTGTATCTCATTTCCACTTTTCTTATTTATAAGTCTTAATCTAACTTTTAAGGAAGCTGAGTAAGTCTTACCTCTTTTTTTACACTCAAGTTCATCATTTAATGGTGGTTCAGCTTCATGTAACTCATAAGCTACATATTCTAACTTGATATCTCCATTAGAAGATTCAACAGGGAAAATTTCTCTAAAAGCTGATTCTAACCCCTTGTCTTTTCTATTATTTGGAGCTTCTTTAGCTTGTAGAAAATCTTCATAGGAATCCAATTGGAACTCAAGAAAATGAGGCATACTTCCTCTCTCTTTTATCCTTCCAAAATTCAATCTTTCAACGAGTTTCCCCATTAATTCACACCCCTTATCAATCTTAAAATTTAATACCTAATCATTTGCAAATAACAGGCTAATCTATTTCCAAATGATTAATTATCACTTTCCAAAAATAAAAATTAGTATACTCTTAATAATTAGTAAAAAGGCACTCTGTTCAAGAGTGCCTATTTTTTTTAACTAAGTTAAGATTTATTGCTCAGTCAACAGTTTGAGTTAAAACTATTTAACTTCTACAGTTGCTCCAGCAGCTGTTAACTTCTCTTTTATAGCTTCAGCTTCTTCTTTAGCAACTCCCTCTTTTAATTTTCCACCGTTGTCTACTAATTCTTTAGCTTCTTTTAATCCTAATCCAGTGATTCCTCTTACTTCTTTGATTACAGCTATTTTGTTAGCTCCTGCAGAAGTTAAGATAACGTCAAATTCAGTTTTCTCTTCAGCTGCTGCTGCTTCTCCTCCTGCTACTGCTACTGCCACTGGAGCTGCTGCTGTTACACCAAAGTGCTCTTCTAAAGCAGTTACTAATTCTTTTAATTCTAAAACTGTCATAGCTTCTAAATCAGCTATAAATTGTTCTCTATTGAATGCCATTTATTGTTTCCTCCTTAATTTTTCGAAAATATTTATCTTAATTTTTTATTTTTGATTTTAAATTTGACCAAAATTATTCAGCTGTAGTTTCAGCTTCTTTTTTATCAGCGATTGCCACAGTTGCGTAAGCAAGTTTTCTGATTGGTCCAAGCATTGAGTTAAGTAACATAGAAAGTAATTGATCTCTTGAAGGTAATTTAGCTAGAGCTTCTACCTCAGTTGCTTCAACTCTTTTTCCTGTTAATAATCCACCTTTAATTTTGAATACATCTTTTTTTGCTTTAGCCTTATCTTTTGCTAAATCAAAAACTAATTTTGCAGGAGCTACTGGATCTGCATATCCAAAAGCGAATGCTGTAGTCCCTTCTAATAAATCATCAAAAGAATCTTCTACTCCAGCTTCTTTTAATGCTATTTTGAATAATCTGTTTTTTGCAACTAGATATTCAGCACCTGCTTCTCTTACTTTTTTTCTTAATTCAGTTTCCTCGTTAACTGTGATTCCTTGATAGTCAACTAATACTACTGATTGAGCTTTTCTTATTTTTTCTGCTAGTTCAGCTACTTGTTCGATTTTTGCTTGAGTTGCCATTCTTTGATTCACCTCCTCTTTCTTCTAAAAATTACCTCCGTGCCAAAGGTTAGGAACGGAGGTTGTAATCAAACTATGAGGCTAGCGAAACCTTATTCCAACCTCGGTAGGATAATTTAAGGTTCACAACCACCTACGGTCTTTGGTTTGGATCTATATTAAATTATTTATCCAACATATTTAGCTACTAATGCAGGGTCCATTTTGATTCCAGGTCCCATAGTTAGTGATACAGCAACAGTTCTTAAGTATTGTCCTTTAGAAGATGCTGGTTTTAATCTTGTAATTTGATCCATGAAAGCCTTGAAGTTTTCTTCAATTTTTTCAGGTGCAAAATCTGCTTTACCAATTGGTACATGAATTGATCCTAATTTGTCAACTCTGAATGCTAATTTACCTTTTTTGAACTCAGTTACTGCTTCTGCAATGTTTGGAGTAACAGTTCCTGATTTAGGGTTAGGCATTAATCCTTTAGTTCCTAGGATTTTTCCTAATCTTCCTAATTTAGGCATCATGTCAGGAGTAGCGATTACTAAGTCGAAATCTAACCATCCTTGTTGAATTTGATTTATATATTCTTCAGCTCCTGCATAATCTGCACCAGCTGCTAAAGCCTTCTCTATGTTAGCTCCTGAAGTTATTGCTAAAACTTTTATAGTTTTTCCTGTTCCATGAGGTAATACAACTGTACCTCTTACTTGTTGATCTGCATGTCTAGGATCTACTCCAAGTCTTAATGCTACTTCTACAGTTTCTGTAAATTTAGCTGTTCTAGTTTTTAATACTAGTTCTAAAGCTTCTTTAACTTCATAAAGCTTTCCAGTTTCTACTAACTTAGCTATTTCTAAGTATTTTTTTCCTCTATGTTTTGCCATGTTTTAATTTCCTCCCTTTGTGGTGATGCGGATGCCTCCTACCACTTAATATAGAGTGGCTCGATTAGCCATCTCCCAAACAAATTAATTAGTCTACTATTTTGATTCCCATTGATCTTGCTGATCCAGCTATTATTCTCATAGCTGCTTCTACTGATCCTGCGTTTAAATCAGGCATTTTAGTTTCAGCAATCTCTTTTAATTTAGCTGTTGTAATTTGTCCAGCAACTTCTTTTTTAGAGTTTTTAGCTGCTGTTTGGATTCCTGCTGCTTTTTTTAATAAGTCTGATGCAGGTGGAGTTTTTAATATAAATGTGAAACTTCTGTCATTATAAACAGAGATTTCTACTGGAATTATCCATCCTGATTTGTCTTGAGTTTTTGCATTGAAAGCTTTACAGAATTCCATAATATTTACTCCGTGAGCTCCTAATGCTGGTCCAACTGGTGGAGCTGGGTTAGCTTTACCTGCTGGTAATTGTAGTTTTATTAATTTAATTACTTCTTTTGCCATTTTTTAAAATTACACCTCCGAAAAATGTGTGGTAATGACGGTGTCATCTCCCACTAACAAGGCTCTAATTAGCCTTTTGAACACTGTCAAAATCTACTTCTACTGGAGTCATTCTTCCAAACATTTCGATCATGACTTTAGCTTTTTTATGCTCCATATCTATTTCTGCTACTTTACCCTCTTGATCAGCAAAACCACCTTTAAGAACTTTTACATAATCACCCACGGCAAAGTTTATTTTTATTACTTCTTTTAATTCTTTTTCTTCCTCTGTTAAATCAAGTCCTATAACTTCAAAAATATTTTTGACTTCTTCATCTTCCATAGGAATAGGGTCAGAACCAACACCTACAAATCCTGTTACACCATTTGTATTTCTGACAACATACCAAGCATCAGAATCAACTCTAAAGTTAATTCCTTCATTACTTTCCTCTCTTGTAGCTACCATTTCTAGCATTACATATCCTGGAAATATTTTTCTTGCAACAGTCTTCTTCTTTCCTCTTACTTCTTCAATAGTCTCTTCTTCAGGAACAAGAATCTTTGTTACGATATCTCCCATTCCAAGAGTTTCTATCTTTTGTTCAAGGTCAGTTTTTACTTTTTTTTCATACCCTGAATAAGTATGAATCATAAACCATTTTTTTACTAAGGTTTTTTCCATTTCTTTATCCTCCAAAGAGAGATACCAAAATTTTTAATAGTCTAGAAGCAATTAAATCAAAAACTCCCAAATATATACTAAGTATTAAGCTCATTGCTATTACCCAAAGAGTTGAGTTTTTAACTTCCTCCTTGTTAGGCCATTGAACTTTGGAATACTCCGTTTTTATTCCTTGAAAAAGATTCATGCGATCACCTTTTGATTCGACATTATAAAAAAATGGCAGGTCAAGAGGGACTCGAACCCCCAACCCTCGGTTTTGGAGACCGATGCTCTACCAATTGAGCCATTGACCTGCACGTTGTAAAACTAAACTAATTATTTCTTAGTTTCTTTATGTAAAGTAACTTTTTTGTCCCACTTACAGTATTTATTAATTTCTAATCTTTCTGTAGTATTCTTCTTATTTTTTGATGTGCTATAGTTTCTTCTTTTGCACTCTGTACATTCTAATTGAATATTTACTCTCAATTTTACACCTCCACTCATAACGGTATCATTCAGATCCTCCCATACGCCTTATGCATATGGTGTTAAAGAGTTTATATCTTGCTTTCTAAGACTTAGATATATTACCATATTTTTTAAACTTTGTCAAACATTTTTTTAATATTTTTTTAGTATCTCTAAAAAATTATTTTAGTAATAAAAAAGCTTGGCAAGTTCCTATCCTCCCAGGAGGCTTCCCTCCAAGTACTTTCAGCGTTTACGGGCTTAACTTCCAGGTTCGGAATGTTTCTGGGTGTACCCCCGTAGCTCTTCTCACCAAGCATTATTAACTTCTTTTAATGTAGCACAGATTTCTTTCACTCATCTGTGTCTCATTTAATATAATCGTAACTTTGTTACTCTTTATTTAATGGAACATTCAAAACTATATAGTAATATCAGGTAACGCTGATTCCTTTCAGTCATCTGCGTCTAAATAATCATAGTCGTAACTTCG
>NZ_GL987988.1:1029977-1099302 GCF_000158195.2 Fusobacterium mortiferum ATCC 9817 | reverse complement strand
ATGATTTAGATTTATCTCATATAAAGAGTAGTATAGAATATCTATCTACTCTCATTCTAGATATTGAAGTACAAGATAGTGAAACATTTATTCATCTACTGGATTACCATAATCAATTATTTTTAAGTTACAATGGCCAGATGCACAAATGGCTTAAAGAAAAAGGAGAGGTAATAACTCCAGAAATGATATTAAAATTTAAACTTAATCAAAAATGGGGACAAATAAATCCCCAAGATGTCAAAAGAAGATACAATAACATTAAAAGTTATTGGAATAAATAAAATAAGGAGGGATAAAATATGAAAGATTTTATCATTAACAATGCCGAGATTTTAGGAACTATTGCAGTATTTTTTATTGGCCTATTTTTACCTAATCCTAAAATATTTTCAGTAGGAAAAAAAGTGGGAGAAAAAATTCCTAAAAAACTTAGAGAAGAATTAGCTGATAAGATTGACTCATTTGAACAAGGATTGAGAGGACAAAATGTAGATGGAGATGGATCTCTAACTTCAAATGAGCAAATAAGTGAAGGAGTATCTAAACTTAAAGTTGATTTGGGTTTAGAGGAATCAAATTTAAAAAACAAGGTTTAGAACTTGAAATAAATCCTTGGGAACATAAAACTAATCTAATTAAACTAAAAGTATATAGAAGAGCTAACTCTATAAGAGAGCTCTTCAAGTTCTAAGGAGGAATTATGCCTGAAATAACTAATAAAGTTCTTGGTGCAGTTATAGTATTAATATTTGGAGCTCTATCAGCATTTAGTGGCTGGTTATGGACAAGTGTTTCTAAACATAATGAAACTCTAACAAGTCATGAAACTAAAATTATAACAATTGAAGATAAAGTAAAAGAAATGGATAAGGACTTTGACAAGTTAGGAGATGTTTATGTAACTAGGAGAGAGTTAAATATTATCCTTGAAAACATAGACACTAAATTATCTAATGTTAGTATGAATGTGAATAATATGCAAGTAAGCACTCAAGCAATAAATGAAAAATTAGATAAACTAACTGAAAAACTTTATCAAAAATAATTTAAAGGCAGCCATCAAAAATTTGGTGGCTGTTTTTATTTACTTATTAAATAAGATATGCTATACTTAAAAAGGTTTGATTGAAGCCTCTTTAACTCAATGGAGGTGATGTGCTATTCTAGAAATCATCCTAGAACACATGTAGCATTTGCTGTCTGCTCGATTTTGATTGGGGATATTCCCAATATGCAGGGACCTGGGAGCATATGTTATAAATGAAAATCCAGGCAACTATGAGAATAGTCGAGACTACATATACCAAGCCATAAGAGTGTGATATAATCACACTCTTTTTATTATATATATTAAAATTATAAAAAAATAATTTGTATTGTTTAAGGTACACCTTAAATAAAATATATTACGTTTTAAACGTCATTCAAAAAAATAACTAAAATATATTGAAATTATACCTCAAATATGTTATTATATAAATAACTAAATAAACGGGCGATTAAACCGAAATAAAAGGAGGAAGAAAAATGAAATATGGATATTGTAGAATTTCTACTCCAAAACAATCTCTGGCTAGACAAATAGAAAATATAAATAAATCTCATCCAGATGCTAAAATTTATCAAGAAGTTTTTACTGGAACCATTTCCAATAGAAAAGAATGGAATAAATTAAAAAAAATAGTTGCTCCAGGAGATACCATAGTATTTGATAGTGTTTCCAGAATGAGTAGGAATTCATCAGAAGGAATAAAAGATTATTTTGAATTCTACAACAAAGGAATAAACTTAATATTTTTAAAAGAACCATATATAAATACTGAACTTTATAAAGAGCAACTCAAAACAAATGAAAATATAAAAACAAATGATACTGATTTAAATGACACTATAATGAAAGGGGTAAGAGAATATCTTGTAATTTTAGCTAAACGACAAATACAAATAGCCTTTGACCAATCAGAAAAAGAGGTTCAAGACCTAAGAATAAGAACCAAGGAAGGTCTAAGAGAAAAAAAAGCTCAAGGTGTTATTCTTGGAAGAAAAACAGGAACTATTATTGTAACTAAAAAAGAAAAAGAGTTCTCTGAAAAAATAAAAAAATTAGCTAAAAGTTTTGGTGGTAATTTTAAAGATAAAGAAATTATAGAAATGTTTAACATGAGACCAGCAACTTACTATAAATATAAAAAAAATATAAAAATAGCCATGGAAAATGAAATTGAGAGTTAAATCTAAAAAAATGACCTCACAAAATCGTTTTTAAGGTACGTCAAAATAAAAAAAGGTATTAGAGTATACCTACAAAAAGGAGGAATATTATGAAAAAGTATTATGCCATTTATAACATTAGTTATGATAGACACGAGCCACTATGTATTTGTGAAAATTTAGAGGAAGTAATAGAACTTACAAGAGATTACCAAAAATCTCAAAGAGTAAAATATGGAGATTATGTAGAAATTACAGAAGATGAATGGTACAAAGTTGTAGCAGGAAAACCTTTAGAAAGACTAAAAAGAGAGGAGTAATCCTCTCTTTTTTTACTCTTCGACCATTTCATCCAAGAACTCGCCCCAAAAAGCTCCTGTTTTATCCATTCTTTCTATTTGAGAGTCAGTGAGATAGATTTCATATAAACAAGCTCCTGCAACTTCAGCAACTATTTTTTTCCTACTAAAAAAATTTGTTATATCGTGCCTTTTTTTCATTTGTACCACTCTCCTATTTTTTCTATATAATAACCTTGGTCTCTGAGACCGTCAAGTATTTTTTCACTTGCAAGTAAAAATATCATAACCTCATCCCAGTGGGATGTCAAGATATATTTATATATTGTATATATTTGACTTTTTTAAAAAAATATACTTTTTCACTCATTTGTCACATAAAACATATTTAAACGTTATTTTTATATTTATAAACAAAAAAGTCAAGTTTTTTCCTTGACTTTTTTATATATTTAATATATAATATAATTGCTCATATACCATGTGTATAAGGAGATACCAGCTCGACTTATGTCAGAACTGGCTTTTTTTATTGCTCTAAATATTTATGGGAGGTCCTATTAATAAAGCTGCTTTCACATTTGGTATTGCTATGATAACAGCTGGAAACTATTATCCTCATGCTGCTGTAATGGCTGGAGGAATGGTTCCACCTCTTGGAATAGCTCTAGCTACTACTTTCTTTAAAAATAAATTTACTAAAGATGAGAGAGATGCTGGAAAAGTTTGCTATATTATGGGATTATCATTCATCACAGAAGGTGCTATTCCATTTGCTGCTTCTGACCCTATTAGAGTTATCCCAGCTTGTATAATTGGTTCTGGAATTGCTGGAGGATTATCAATGTTCTTTAAGGTACAATTACCAGCTCCACATGGTGGATTATTTGTACTACCTGTTGTAACTAATCCTATTATGTATCTAGTAGCTATAGTAGTCGGTTCTGTAATTACAGCTTTAATCTTAGGGTTTATTAAAAAACCTGTTCAAGAGTAATTAAAAATATATTTAATATAGGAAGAAAATTTATTCTAGAGTAATAAAATAAATTTTCTCCTTTTTTATTATAGTTGTCTAATTTTATCAATTATAGAATATTCTTATAATATAATAAGAAATCATTATTTTTAATTTTAACAAAAATATATTATACTATCATAATAATAAAAAATTTTAAAGGAGTTATATCTATGCAAAATCAATATGAACTTTTAAAAAATGAGATAAAAACTTTCCGTGAAGAGGGGCATAAATTTTTCAACAAAGAGCTTTCTGTAGGAGATTTCAAAAAAATATCTGGTGGAATGGGAGTTTATGCACAAAGAGGAGGAGAGAAGTTCATGATAAGACTTCGTACAAATTCTGGGCTACTACCTCTTAATCAGTTAAAATTAACAGAATCATTCTTAACAGATTTTAATATAGAAAAATTACATATAACTACAAGACAAGCTATACAACTACATGATTTATCAATAGATGATGTTTGTGATATTATGGAGAAAGCTCTTAATAATGGACTTTATACTCGTGGTGGAGGTGGAAACTTCCCAAGAAACGTAAGCCTTTCTCCTATGTCTGGAGTAGAAAAAAATGAAGCTTTTGACGTTACTGAATTTGCTAATGCAATTAGTAAATACTTAATGGAAAGAATAACTACATATCACCTACCTAGAAAATTAAAAATTTCAATGTCATCTAGCTCAACTGATGGTGGAAACTCTACTATAAATGACTTAGGATTTATAGCTAAAGTTGAGAATGGAGATGCTTATTTTGATATGTACATAGCTGGTGGATTAGGAAATAATCCAGAAATCTCTATTCCATATGGAAAGAAAGTAAAACCTAAAGAGATACTTTATTATGTAGAAGCTATGGTAAATCTATTTATGGCTGAGGGAGATTATAATAATAAAGCTAAAGCTAGAACTAGATATATTCCAAAAAGAATGGGAAGAGAGGAGTTTTTAGCTGCTTTTGATAAACACCTAGAAGAAGTTAAAAATTCAAAAGACTTAACTTTAAATTTAAAAGCAACTCTTTCTAAAACTCAAGAAACTTATACTCATTCTCTAGCTGAAACACCATCACTTTTACATCAAAGACAAGATGGATTATATACTCTAATAATACACCCAGTAAATGGACAACTTTATCATCAAGATTTTAAAAACTTAGTAGAGTTTTTAGAAAATAATAAGAATGCTGAAGCTAGATTAAGTATGAATGAAGATATCTATGTAAGAAATCTTACTGAAGAGCAAGTAAAAGAACTAAATGAGATTGTAAAAAATTACAATGGACAAACAAAAATTAGACAAAGTGTAAGTTGTATTGGAGTTCCTACTTGTCAACTAGGTATAGAGCAAAGTCAAACTTTGTTAAAAAATATCTTAACTTATCTATCTGATAACAATATAAAAGAGGATAAGTTACCAAGTGTTCATATCTCTGGTTGTCATAACTCTTGTGGAAGACATCAAGCTGCAGATTTAGGATTTGTTGGTGGTAAGAAAAAAGTTGGAGATGCCTTAGAAGATGTATTTGATATATATGTAGGTGGTCTTGTAAAAGAGGGAGAAACAGCTTTAGGAGAAAAAGTTGGAACCATAATTATGAGAGATATCCCTACTTTTATTGGAGAGCTAGCTAAAAAATTAGAAAATGAAAATATGGAATATAAAGAATTTATAAAAAATAGAGAAAACTTTTTAGAGGTAGCTAATAAATTTTTCGTATAACTAAATATAAAAAAACTACACAGATTTTAAAAATTTGTGTAGTTTTTTATTTTACTTTTATTTTAAAAATAGGTCAAATTTTTGTGGAAGCTCATTAGGGAGATATTTTCTATAATAATCTAGTATTTTTAAAGCTCCTTGATAATCTTTAGTTGTTTTTAAAAGTTCTAAATACTCTACTTCTATACTTTGTACAGAGTAAAAATCACTCTTATCTAAAACTTCGAATAGTTCTCCTATTATAGCTACTCTCTCTTTTTCTAAATTTTTTAATACTCTACCTACAACTAGAGCTTCCATATAATAAGCCTTTGTTTCTTTTATTTTTCCTAGTTCTTTTGCTCCCTTTGCTAAAATATAAAAAATATCAAAAGTTTCTAAGGTGCTTTCTACAAACTCTGAAACAATACTCTTACATTTTTCATAATATTTTTTTATTAAATCCTTATCAGATAGTTCTAAACCTATTTTTATAATCTCACAATAAGCCAATACTTTTTCTTGCGATTCTTTTCCTTTTGCTAAAGAAGAGTACTCTTTTATAGTATCTTCTATCCTATTTTGTTCTTTATAAACTCTAGCTAATAAATTTCTAACTATATATAATGTATCTTCATTTTTAGTTTTTTTATGTAGATAGTTTATAATCTCTAGTGCTTCATCATACTCTTTTATTTCTATTAAAGCTCTAGCATATGAATACTTTAATTTTTCATTTTCTGGTGTAAGTTTTTCTTTTGGTAACCAAGATGAAAATTTTCTATAAGTATAGATTGCTCCTTGAAAATCTCCTATATTTTCACAGATAAAAAACATATCCTGTAATTTATCTTTCAGATTTTTTATCTTTCTTACTCCATGGAAAGATTTTAAAAGATATTCTCTAGCTAATGTATACCTCTCTCTATTTTTAAATCTAATATAAAGTTTTTCACAAAATTCACTTCTCTCTTTAGGCTCAAGCTCATAAAGTGCTTCTTCTATTATCCATAAATTTTCGTTGCTAATATTTATTTCACTTTTTAACATCTCATTTAGAAATTCTATAGCCTGCTTCTCTTTTGTTTTCATTAAGTCTGCTAAAGATATTCTATCTGTTATTCCTCTCTCTTCGAAAATTTTATGAAAGTTTTTACATAATAATTTGGCAGTCTTTTCTGTAAGAGATCTCTTTCCAATCTCTATCATTCCTAAAAAAACTCTTGTTATATCTTCCCCTACTAGTTCCCCTTGAGTTATTTTATATTTCTTTCTTAATCTTAATAGTTTCTCTTCTGGTGATAAAAACATTGAATTTCCCCCTTATCATTTTAGAATTTATAGATTCAATTTTTTTATTATAAATATTATATACTATTTTTTTATAAATGTATAGTTTTTTAATATATTTCTGTAATAATTCCTATTAAAATTAATATTTTTTATACATTTTACTATATATATTAAAAATAAAAACTGATATAGAGAAATTCTCTATATCAGCTCCTATACTTTTATTTATTGATATATTTAGCAGCCTCTTGTCCTGCAATACGTCCAAATATAACAGCAGCACTATAAGCTCCAGAGTTACTATTAGCTACTTCTCCAGCAGCGTATACTCCCTCTACTACTTGATTATTATTATCTATTACTTGTGTTTTTTCATCAGCTACTACTCCACCTCTTGTCATATGTACAGCTGATTCTACTTGTACTCCATAATAAGGTCCTTGTGAAGCAAATTCAAATTTAGTAGGTTTCTCTCTAAATTCATCTTTCTTCTCTCCTCTTACAGCTTTATTAAACTCTTCCACAGTAACTTTTAAATTATTTTTATCAATTCCTAATTTATCTGCCAACTCATCTAAAGTTTGGGCTTTTGTATGATATCCTAAAGCTGTATATTTTTGTAAACGATAACTTGAATCATATAATCTTTGGTCATAGATATAAAAAGCCGCAGAATCTTTTTGAGCTAAAATCTTTTGAGCTGTTTCAAATCTAGTAGCATAAGTTATACTTTCACTTGTAAATCTTTTTCCATCTTTATTAACTAGAATGAATCCATCTCCCCCACCTGTTAAATCTCTTGTTTTACTGATAATAAATGGGAATATATTTAATACTTCTAGGTTTTCTACTTTAAAATTATTTTTTTCAAATACTGGTATAAAATCTCCAGTAGCTCCTATTTGGTTAGATGTTTGAAAAACTTCTGAACCAGGAACATATCTCTTTAACAGCTCTTTATTAGCTGAAAATCCTCCAGTAGCTATAATAACTGCCTTAGAGTTTATATCATAGAAATTATTTTTATTTTGTACTTTTACTCCTGATACCTTACCATCCTTCATTATTAAGTCAAGTCCTTTTGTCCCAGTACGAACATCTATTCCTAACTCTTTTACTCTTTTCTCCATCTTATCTTGGATATGAGCTCCTGCGTAGGCATCTTTTTCAGCCATATGTCCTCTACTTCCATAATAGTAATTTAATTCTATTCCCATACCTCTAAGCCAATTATCTAGCACATACGCTCCCTCTGCTTGAGCTCTTATACGCTCTGGAGTATCAAGTGGATTGCTATTATCTGCTATTAATTTTTCAACAGAGTCCTCTACTCCTGCTTTTCTTTGAGCTTCTGAGTTTATTAAATCATAGAAGTTCATATCATATTTACCATTTCCACTTAAAATATCCATTTTTTCAATTAAAATTATATTATTGAGTCCACCTTCCTTAGCTGAGATAGCTGCCGTTAATCCAGCTGGTCCTCCACCTATAATTACTAAATCTGTATTTACAGGCTCTAAATATGCTACTGGTTGCTCTGGTGCTGAAGTTTTAAAGTTTATTCTTCCAAAATCTTTCCCAGCTTTTTTCATTGCTTGTCCTACTGCTCTTTTTATTCCTGTTGAAGTATAAGTTGCTCCTGATACACTGTCAACTATTGGAGATTGTGCTTTTAAAATTCTTTCTTTCATTATAGGAAAAGCTCTTGAGATAATATGAGAAGTTTCTTTATCAGATATTAACTTTATATCTTCTATTTTCTCTCCATCTGTTACAACTTTTAATTGTATATCTCCAGAAAACCCTCCTCCTTTTCCATCATACTCTTTCATCTCATTAGAAAATGATAGAGTAGTACAAGCTAATAAAAAACTTAATATCAATTTTTTCATACTTTCTTTCCTCCATTTTTAGTCATTCTTTGTTATTATACTATTTTTTATTTTTCCTGTAAAATAATTTTTATAAACTTTTTAATTGTTTATAGTACTTTTATAACAAATAAAGTTAATTTTTATTTTAAAATTATTTAATATAATCTTTTCAAAATATAAAATAAAAAAGAAGAAATTATCATTCCAAACTTCTAAGTTCAGATAATAATTTCTTCTCTTATTTTTTTATTTAAAGAAATAGTTCTGGCTCTTTTCTCTCTCTAAATTTGCTTTCTAACATCTCTATTATAGGTTGAACAGGATTATTTATTACCTCTCTTCCCTCAAATTCACAAATTTTTATACAAGCATAACAGTGTATACATTTTTCTATATCCACATTTGTAGGATTATTACTATCAATAGCTCCTACTGGACATACTTTCCAACATTTTTTACATAAAATACATTTATCATTAGAAGCAGGAGCAAATACTCTTACTGGCATATCTGGTTTATATGGACGATTACCTAAAAGATTTGGCCTAAAATAATCTTCTCTCTCTATCTTTTCTGCTATTTTTTTTCCAAAATTAAAAGCTATATCTAAATCATTACTATCAGGTCTATTAGTTCCAACTTTTCTAGTATATGAGTGTTCACCTATAAAAGCTCCTCCAGCTAAAATAGAAAAACCATTTTTTTCTAATATATCCTCTAACTCTACAAGAGCATCTTCATAAGCTCTATTTCCATATACTACTACAGGAACAGCATACCCACTACCCTTTATTCCTCTTAAAGTTTCCAATATTATTTGAGGAACTCTACCACCATAGACAGGAACTCCTACTATTACAAGAGTATCCTCTTCATTTACATACTCTTTACTATTTTTCTCTATAAAAGTAATATTTTCCTCTATTATATCTTTTCCTATCCCTCTAGCTATCTTTTCTACAACTTTTTTTGTTGTATTTGTAGGACTAAAATAATAATACTTTACTCTATTGATTGTCATAATCCACCTCTGTATATCCTTAAATTATAAATCCACTTCCTAAAACTTTTTTCTCTTCATTATAGAAAACTACTCCTTGTCCTGGAGTTACTGCCCTTACTTTATCCTCTATAAATCTTACTTTTACATTTCCATTTTCTAAAACTTCCAGTTGACATTTATGTAATTTATCTCTTGAACGAGTTTTTGCCCAACAAACCACTCCATTTAATTCCTCTAATCTATCAAAAGATATTAAATTTACATTTTCAGCAATAAGTTCACCTTTAAATAGTTGCTCATTATCTCCTACTATTACATTATTATTTTTACTATCTAACTCTATTACATATAGAGGTTTTTCTTGAGATATTCCAAGTCCTTTTCTTTGTCCAATTGTATAAAATGCTAATCCATTGTGTTTTCCCAAAACTTTCCCATCAGTTGTAACAATATTTCCTTTTTTCCCAGCTCTTCCCTTTGTATTTTCAAGTAAAAACTCTTTTAGTTTTCCATCTTCTACAAAGCATATCTCTTGAGAGTCTTTTTTAGCATATACCCTTACTCCTAATTGCTCAGCTAACTCTCTTACTTTTGGTTTCTCTAAATCTCCAATTGGGAACATTAAATATTTTAAATTTTCTTTATTAATTTGCGAAAGAAAATATACTTGGTCTTTGTTTGGGTCATCTCCCATTGATAAAACTCCATCTTTTAATTGTGTATAGTGTCCTGTTGCCATAAAGTCAGCTCCCTTTGAACGAGCAAAATCTATAAGCATTCCAAATTTTATATGCTTGTTACAAACCATACATGGATTAGGTGTTTTACCTTGTAAATACTCCTCTATAAAATAATCCATAACTTTAGTTTTAAACTCTTTTGTTGCATCTAATACATAGTGAGGAATTCCTAAATCCTCACATACTTTTTTAGCATCTTCGTCTTCAGGATTACAAGTTCTCATAGTTATTCCTATTAAATCATATCCTTGTTTTTTTAAAATATATGCTACAGTAGAAGAATCCACTCCACCACTCATAGCTACTGCTATCTTTATATTTTTATTTTTTTCATCATAAGTTACATATTTATCAAACTCTCTATTTTCCATTCTCTACTCCTCTTATAAAATCTTTAAAATACATTTTGCTAGTATCAGTATTCCAAAAGCGAAAATAATTCCTCCTGAAATTTGAGATATTTTTATAAGCCTTTCCTCATGTAATACTTTAGTAAAATTAGCAATAATATATGTTGTAATAAACCATTCAGTAGCTCCACCTAAAAATATTCCTGTAGCTATAAAAGGTGCTACTATTGATGGTTCCTCTGAATGTACTTGTAATGTTGTAAAAATTACAAGTATAGTAAATATTCCAGAAATATTTGCTAATGCTAAAAAAAATGTTGTAAAATAATCTTTTATCATTCCACTTGGAGTACACTCTATCTTTTTTATTTTTTCTCTCTTTTCAAATTTTTTCCACCCTATAAAAAGAAGGAAAATAGCTACTAATATTTGTAACCAAGATTCATACTTTACAATAAAATCTTCCACATTAGTTATAAATAAAAGAGCTATAAGTCCATAAAAAATATCAATTGTTACCATTCCTAAAGCTGAAATATATCCTTTTTTTTGCCCTTCTATCATAGTTTTTTCCATACAGTATATACCTACAGGTCCAAATGGTAGAGAAAGTATTAGTCCTGTAATTACACCTTTTAATGTTGTTAAAATCAATTTTTTACCTCCATTAATAAACTTAATCCTTTAAAGATTTTCCACATTTTGGACAATAAGAGAAACTACCAGCTATATTAGTACCACAATAGGGACAGGTATTTGTTTCTAATATTATTTTTTCAATATCTTCGTACTCTACTTCTCTTTTTTCTAAAACCTTTGTAATGGAGTCATTTTTTAATTTATAAACACTTCTACACTTATTACAAACTATAATATACTCTTTACTATATTTAAAAACTGGAATAAAAAAGATATCAAAACTTCTACTTAATTCCAACAAAGAAAACTTATCTCCTATACAGCCTGTACATTTGAAAGTAACCTCACCTAAATTTTTATTTTTATTTCCTATACCAAAGACTCCTATAAAAAACATTATCTCTCCTTGTTATTCTAGCAAAAACCTTCTGCAAATTATTTTCTACATTAAATTATATCACATTCTAAGAATCATTTAAAGAAAAATTAATTTTTTTAAATACCTATTTTCAATAGATTAAATATATTATATAATAGATAATAGAAAGTGTTAATATTTATGAAAGGAGTTACTTTGAAAAAAAATTTAACTGAAGAAGAGATAGAAAAACAAATGGAAAAAGCTTTAGATAAAATTCCAATGGAAATGAAAAAAATAAAATTTATATTGACAATAGTAAAAAAATTCAATAAATTAAAAACAATTTTTAAATTGAGGTAGGTGTATAGATGTTATCTGAAAAATTATTAAAAAAAATAGGAACAATAGCTAAAGAGTTTGAAAAAAGAGGTTACACTCTTGAAGAGGATTTAATAGAATTAGCTGGAACTAGAGAAGATATAGCTGAAAGGCTTGAGAATACAAAATTTAAAAAAATAGAGTTCTTCCAAGATGACGAACTTCATTCAGTAGGAATCACTTTAGAAGATGTACAGATAGAATTTTTTGTAACTGAGGGAGAAGATGAAGAGGGACCTTGGTATGAAGCAGAGGCAGAGATAATTTTCTTCTAAATAATAGATAAGTAGAACATAAAGGGGGCACTATGAAGATTTTTGATGGACATGCTGATATTTGGTATGATGTAGCAGAAAAAAGAAAATTAGGAGAGGAAAATATTGTAAAAAAATATCACTATGATAGACTTAAGGCTGGTCATATTATAGGGGGAATTTTTATAGCTTATCTTGAGCATAGAGAGGGACAAGATGATGAAAAAGAGATGTTTCATCTAATCAACTCTACAATTCATGAAATAAAAAATAATTCTGATATATTTAATATTATCAAGAAAAAAGGAGATTTTAATAGAGGAATTGTAGAGGAAAAACTAAGTGTCCTTATGGGAGTAGAGGGACTTAGAGCTATTGGAACTAACCTTGATTGGTTGGACACTCTATATGAATTAGGATTTAGACACGCTTCTCTCACTTGGAATGAAGAGAATGATTTAGCTACTGGAGTAGCTGGAAATGAAGAGAGAGGACTTACTTCTATTGGAATAGAAGCTGTAAAAAAAATGGAAGAGTTAGGAATGATTATAGATGTTTCCCATGCTAATGAAAAAACTTTTTGGGATATCTACAACAATACAACTAAACCATTTATAGCTTCACACTCAAATGCTAAATCTCTATGTAATCATAAGAGAAATCTCACTGATGAACAGATAAAAGCTATTGCTAGTAGAGATGGAGTAATTGGTATCAATGCCTATAAAGGATTTGTAGCTATTGATTCATATAAACAAAATTTAGAAAGATTTGTTGACCATATAGAATATATCATCTCTCTTGTAGGAGTAAGACATGTAGCTCTAGGATTTGATTTCTGTGAATATCTATATGCTGATAAAAAAGAGGAAGAGATAAATCCACAAGGATTAGAAAACGCTTCTAAGGCTATGGCTGTAATAGATGAATTATATAGAAGAGGTTACAGTGAAAGTGATATTAGAAAGATAGCTTTTGAAAACTTTATGAGAGTAATAGAAACAATTTTAAAAGATTAAAAATGAGAGAGGAAAATTCCTCTCTCAAATTATTTTTGGTAATCTTCTAATCTCTTATAGACTATGGTAGCTGCTGCTTCCATCAATCTCTCTTTTATAACCTCATCAGTTATGTTTTCATAATAATTTGTAGCTATAAGAGTAGCAAAGCCATGAGCGTACATCCAACAATCTATATAAAGATTTGTTTTAAATTCTTCATCAAGATTATCAAATCTACTATCCTTTGACATCTCATCTTTTATTAAATCTCTAAACTCTCTTATTACTTCGTTTCTTTTTCCTAAACTCTCTCTTAAAAAGATAGCTTGGAATAACTCTTTTTCCTCTCTAGCAAATATACAGATACCCATTCCTATATTTAAAAATATAGAATCTGTTCTCTCTTTTTTTACATAATCAAGGAAAAGTTTTTTAGCTTCATCAAGTAATTCATTTTTTAAAGTATCTATCGAACTATAAAAACTATATATTGGTGCTGGAGATGCTCCCAATGATTTTGCAAGGTTTCTAGCACTAATTCCATCTATCCCCTCAATTTTAAATACTTCAAAGGCAGTCTTATATACTTGCTCCTTTGTAAATATTGGTTTTTTTGGCATATGCTTTCCTCCTTAACAAATTCTATTAAAATCTCTTAGTATATCCTACTCCAAAGGCAGTTATACTTTTACTATATTCTGGATTTGAGATTCCCATTCCCTTATACTTCTCTGAGAAATGTCCTTCTTCAGAATCATAAAAATAATGAGCTACTGTAAATACCCATTCACTTGTTTCATCTGGATTATATTTTAATCCTGTTCCTACCATTATTGAATCAAGAGCAAACTCTACATCATCATAAGAAGTATATTTAGCTCCTGTATAAGCATAGTTTACTCCACCTAGTACTGCCCACTTAGGATTTATTCTATATTCTGTTCCTAATGCTATCTCATAACCATTATCATACTCAGCTTCTATTCCTTTTATTTGATGTCCACCTATTTCTGCTATTCCTACTACTTCATCCATTTTAGCATCTTTATTAAAATAATAATTTCCTGATAATCCAACTGTCCAATTATCAGTTACTTTATATGACATACCTGCTGCTAATATAGCTGGTAAATCTCTTCTTGTTTTAGTTCCAGGCATATATTCAGGATAAAAACTTCCAAATCCTAAATTTAATACTGGAACATCATTTTTACTTCCCTTTGCTTCAAAATCTAACTTTACTCTACTATCATATCTCATTGCCAAATTTAATTTTTCAGTAGCTTGATAATTAACTCCTAATTGAAATCCATAACCCCAAGCTGTTCTTTCTGAATCTATATCAGCATGAATTTTCCCACCAAAAAATTTATCTATCATTCCTTGAGATAATTTATCATCACTTATTAAATTTAAATCACCTTTTAACTCTCTAATACCATAAACTAATCTACCAGCTGCTGATAGTGATAGTTTATTATCAATTTTCCAAACTTTACCTAAAGTAGTTTGAGCATAAAGATTTTTTCCTTCTGCTGATGAACCAGCATCCTTTAAATCTTTAATTAGATATCCTCCAATATTTATTCCACCCATTCCATTTACTATATCAGGAATTACAGCTGTACCAGCTACTCCATCATCATATTTAAGGTCTCCTCCACCTGCTATTCCACCAAATGTCCAATAAAGAGCAGAATCATCTTCTACTTTATACAAAGCAAAGTTAGGTATAGGTTGAAATAAGTCAGCCTTATAATCTTTGTCATTATATTCCATCTTCTCATGTCCAACAGCTAATTGAGCTCCTATATGAACATAAGTTCCCTTTTCTAAGTTTACAATACCAGCTGGGTTATAATAAACAGAAACGTTATTTATCATACCATTTTGAGCTTGGTTTCCTAAATATTCTGGTGTATATGTTTGAATGTGGTCGATAGAAGCTCCATAAGCCACTGATGTTAATACAGCAGTCAGAGCTAATAATCCTAATCTTTTTTTCATTTTTCCTCCTACTATCTTTAATAACATATGTAATATATCATTTTTTCTTTAATATTTTATTAAATAAAGATTAAAATTTTTTAATCTTTTAGATAGTTTGAGAAATTAAACCTTTATTATAAGCATTTAAAAGTTTCTTTAAATCATTTACTTGAGTTTGTAGCTCTTTTCCTATATCTGTATCTTTTACTCTTATTCTATTTATACTTGTATCCTCTATTAATCTTGTAGATGAGATAATATCCCTTCCCTCTTTTACAGCTTTTTCTACTGATTCAAAAGGTTCATGAGCTACTATTTTAAGTCCATAAGAGTTATATATAAGAGTATATCCAGCTATACCTGTTTCTTTTTGGTAAGCTTTAGAAAATCCTCCATCTATTATATACAATCTTCCATTAGCTTTTACAGGACTCTCCCCTTTAAGAGTTTTTACAGGTACATGTCCATTTATAATATGTGATATATTAGGATTTAATCCAAACTCTTCTAATATTTTTCTACAAGTACTCTCTTCATTACAATAACTATAATATGGATTTTTTCTCTCTACATGTATACTCTTATCATCTATAAAATATCTTTCAAAAGTTTTCATAGCATCTTTACCAAAAAGTGGAGAATTTTTTCCACACCATAGATACCATAAAAAATCATTATAAAATATTTTCTTATCCTTTTTCTTTCTATAATAATAAGCTTCTCTTACAAGCTCCTCTATTTTATCTAAATATTTTTTCCCTTTTAATTTTTCTCCAAGAAGAGTAACCTCTCTTAGCTCCCCATCTTCATTAAGAGGAATACAACCATGATAAAGTAGATTAGAGTTATATTTTAGGTAGACACTTCCATTAGTAAAGAAAAACTCTATATGTTTTTGTAATCTTTCACTATTTACAAAAAATCTCTCTAATTTTTCCATTACATCTTCCTCTTCCTTTGTAAGAAGATATGGGTTTTCTCTATCTATTGTAGGAAAGTTTCTATCGTTTAATTCATACTCCTTTCCCTCTACCTCTACTACTCCTCTATCAAAATCTATCTTATCTAAAAGCTGTCTATCCATCAAATCAAAATCTGGATTTCTTTTTGCCATCTCCCCTTCTATTTTAAATTGTATTATAGAGATAGCCTTATGTATTTGAGCCATCAAATGACTCTTTCTCTCTCCTTTAGGAATAAAGTTTTTACACTCATCATCTCCATAAGTTTCCATAGCAAAGGTAGCTAGTGGAAGCATATTTATTCCATAAGCTTCCTCTAATATATCTGTATTGGAATATCTAGCACAAATTCTTACTACATTGGCAATACAAGCTCTATTTCCAAGCCCTGCCCCTATCCATAACATATCATGGTTACCCCATTGAATATCAGTATTATGATGTTTCATAAGTGAATCCATAATTAGATGTGGACTACTTCCTCTATCATAGATATCTCCTATTATATGTAATTTATCTATCATAAGTCTTTGTATCAAATCGGCTATTGCTTTTATAAACTCCTTTGCTCTTCCAATAGAGATAATAGTATCTATAATATTTTCTACATACTCTTTTCTATTAGGTAACTCTTTTCTTTCATAGATTAGCTCTTGCAATACATAGGCAAAATCTTGTGGCATAGCTTTTCTTACCTTTGAACTAGTATATTTAGAAGCTGTCATACTACATATCTCTATCATTCTATATATAGTGTTCTTTAGCCATTTATCTAAATTTTGCCCATTTTTCATTATATAATCTACCTTTTTAGTAGGATAATATATGACACTAGCTAACTCTTTTTTATCATAATTACTTAGCTCATCTTTAAATATATCATTTATCTTCTCTTTTATAGTTCCAGAACCATTTTTTAACACATGATGAAAAGCATCATACTCACCATGTATGTCTGTTAAGAAATGTTCTGTTCCCTTTGGTAAATTCAATATTGCTTGTAAGTTGATTATCTCTGTTGTAGTTTCAGAGATATTTCTAAATTTTGTAGATAACAGTTTTAAATATTTTAGCTCTAAATTCTCATCTCTAGTACCCATATTCTCTCCTTAATTTCTGTATTTTATTATAAAAAGAAAACTAAGAATTGCTTCAAAACTCCACAATTCTTTAGTTTTCTTTATTTTCTATCTTCTATATTTTATATGACTTTGAGCTGCAGCAACTATAGCTACTAAAACTCTAAATGGAGAACAGCTTACATAATCTAATCCTACTTGTTCAAAGAACTCTATACTCTTAGGATCTCCACCATGCTCTCCACATACTCCCATCTCTATATGTGGATTTTTTCTTCCAAGTTCTACAGCTAGTTTTACTAATTTTCCTACTCCTCTTTCATCTATTGTTGCAAAAGGCTCAACTTTTAATATTCCATTTTCATAATACTCTGGCATAAATTTAACTGAGTCATCTCTTGAAAGTCCCATAGTAGTTTGAGTTAAGTCATTAGTTCCAAATGAGAAGAAATCCACCTCTGCTCCTATCTCATCAGCAAGTAAACAAGCTCTTGGAGTTTCCATCATAGTTCCTAGTTTATAATCTATTCTCATACCTTGCTCTTCAAATACCTTTTCTATCTCTGCAATTAGATTTTTCTTAATAAATAATAACTCTTTTGCTCCTATTATTAAAGGTATCATTATCTCAGGTTTAACATCTAGTCCCTCTCTCTTACATTGTATTCCAGCTTCTATTATTGCTCTAGCTTGTACATTATATAGTTCTGGACGAGTTACAGCAAGTCTACACCCTCTATGCCCTAGCATAGGGTTTTCATCTTTTAGATTTCTTACTCTTCTCTCTATCTCTTCAAGTGATACTCCTAGAATTTCAGCCATCTTCTCTTTATCTTTTTGCTCTTTTGGTAAAAATTCATGTAAAGGTGGGTCAAGAAGTCTTACTATAACTACATCATTTTCTACTACTTTAAATATATTATAGAAATCCTCTCTTTGTAATTGGTGCATCTTTTCTAAGGCTCTTGCTACCTCATCAGTATCATGGCTAAGTATCATACCTCTAATTGTCCAAATTTTATCTTTTTGGAAAAACATATGCTCAGTTCTACAAAGTCCTATTCCCTCAGCTCCAAATCCTTTTCCTAATTGAGCATCTGTTACTGTATCAGCATTCATTCTTATTCCTAATCTTTTTATCTCTTTACACCAACTTACAAACTCTTTTAAGTTATCATCAAATTGTGGCTTTGTAAGTCCTACTTTTCCAAGATAAATCTCTCCTGTATATCCACTGATTGAGATAAACTCTCCCTCTTTTACTGTATAACCATTGATTGTCATCTCTCTTCTTATATCATCTATCTTGATATCTCCACAACCTGTTACACAACATTTTCCCATACCTCTTGCCACAACAGCTCCGTGAGAAGTTGCTCCACCTTTTACTGTTACTATTCCTTGAGCTAAACTTATTCCTTTAATATCTTCTGGAGATGTTTCCTCTCTCACAAGTATAGTCATCTCTTTAGTGTGCACTCTTTCAGAAGCAAATACCACTCTACCAATAGCTACTCCAGCAGAACCAGCTAATCCTTTACCTAATAGTGTAGCATTTTTTAAAGCAGCTGGTTCAAAGTTTCCATGTAATAATTGTGGTAATACAGCAGGGTCTACTTTCATTATTGCTTCCTCTTTAGTTAAAAGCCCCTCTTTTACCATATCTACAGCAATTTTTATAGCTGCATATGGACTTCTCTTACCATTTCTTGTTTGTAATAAGAAAAGTTTTCCATCTTCAATAGTAAACTCTATATCTTGCATATCTTTATTGTGCTTCTCTAAAATATCAGCTATCTTTAAGAACTCTTCATAAACAGATGGTAATTCCTCTTTTAATCTATCAATTGGTTCAGGAGTTCTAATTCCAGCTACTATATCCTCTCCTTGAGCTTTCAATAAATACTCTCCAAATACATGTTTCTCTCCAGTAGATGGATTTCTTGTAAAGGCTACCCCTGTTCCTGATTTTTCATTTAAGTTTCCAAATACCATCTCTTGAACTACCACTGCTGTTCCCATACTGTCATCTATTCTATTTATTCTTCTATATACTTTTGCTCTCTCATTTTCCCAAGATTTAAATATAGAGTTTATAGCCATAAACAACTGTTCTTTAGCACTCTCTGGGAAAAACTTACCTGTTTCTTCCCAATACATTATCTTAGCTCTATTGATTAGCTCTTGGTTAGAAACTCTTCCTTTTAATTTTTTTCTCAATTCAAAGAATAACTCTTTTTCTACTCCCATAACTATCTCAGAGAACATTTGAATAAATCTAAAATATAAATCATATACAAAGTTTTCATTTTCAAAGATTTTTACCATATTTTCTGCTGTCTTATCATTCATACCTAGATTTAATATAGTATCCATCATTCCAGGCATAGACACAGGTGCTCCAGACCTTACTGAAACAAGCAATGGTTTTTCGCCTTCAAATTTTTTTCCTGTCATTTCCTCTAGTTTATTTATTTGTTCTAATACCTCATTTTTTAACTCTTCGCTTAAAAGCTCCCCATTCCCATAATATTCTTTACAAGCTTCAGTAGATATGATAATCCCCTCTGGAATAGGTAATCCTATTTTCTTCATCTCAGCTAGGTTACCACCTTTTCCTCCCAATAAATTTATCATACTCTTATTTCCCTCTGCAAATAAATAAACTCTTTTCATTTTAACCTCTCCTTTTATTTTTCAAAATTTTCTAAAAATAGTTTTGTTATATTAGTCTTTGTTACCCTTCCTACTATCTTGTATACCTTTTTCCCTCTTACCTCTTTTATTTTTAAAACTGGTAGAGAATCTATTTGATGCTCTATTAATTTTTTTACTACCTCTACTATCTCATCATTCTCTTCACAGTAGATTATATTTGGCATTCTTGTCATTATTACATTGATTGGAACCTTATTTATATCTGTTTTTCCTATAGCTATCTTAAGTAAATCTTTTCTTGAAACTATTCCTACAAGATTTTCTCCCTCTGTTATAAAAATTGTTCCTACATCTTTAGCAAATATTTGTAAAATAGTATCATATACAGATAAATTACTCTCCACTGACACCACTGGTCCCATTATCTCATGAATATATTTTTTCTCTTTTCTCTCTTGATATATATACCCAACCTTTGGTTTAGATTTTAATATTCCTTTTCCAGTAAGAATTGAAAAATCTGTTCTTAAAGCTGATCTAGTAAGTGAAAGTCTTTTAGCTATCTCATCTCCTATAATAGGTTGATTCTCTTTTACTATCTCAACTATTGTTTTTTGTCTTTGAGTAAGACTCATAAATTCCTCCTATATAGTGTACACTTATTTGTGTTAAATTTTATCAAACACCTTATATATAGTTATATCAGCATTTTTTAAATAAGTCAACACTTTTATAAGTGTACACTTTTTAATTTTATAAGATAACACCTATTTTTCTATATTTTGTGGTATAATATTCTTAAAAAAATTTTTATATAAGGAGAAGTTAATGGGTAAATTTGTCTTTTATTATTCAGTAGTAGGAGCTAGAAAAAGTGCTGAACTTATTCTTACTGCTCATAGAAATATGATGGCTGGAAAAAAAGTAGCTGTATTTCAACCAGCTACAAACACTAGAGATGGAGGAAAAATAAAGAGCAGAGCATTAAAAGAGGGAATGGATGCTATTGTTCTTAACCATGATTTTAACCTTTATACTTGGTGGTTAGAAAATAAACCTAATCTTATTCTAATAGATGAGATACAATTTATAACTAAAGCACAAGTTAATGACTTGGTAAAAATAATTAGAGATTCTAAAACTCTAGTTTTTGGATATGGTCTTATGTCAAACTTTATGGGAGAGCTATTTGATACTGTTTCATATATGCTGCCATTTGTTACTAAGATTGTAGAAATACCAACTGTATGTGAAGTATGTGGAGATGCCAAAGCTACTATGAATATTCTAGTTGATGAAAGTCAAAATAAAGATGGTGGAGAGATAATTATAGGAAATCACTTTAAAGGTGTTTGTTTAAAATGTTTTTTAGAACATAAAGAAAAATAGTAAAGAGGAGTGTCTTATGAAAGTTTTATTAATTAATGGAAGTCCTAATGAAAAAGGTTGTACTTACACTGGGTTAAAAGAGATGGAAAAAGTTTTTTCTCAAAATGGTGTAGAAACTGAGATAGTATATCTTGGAAAAAAGGCAGTAGCTGGTTGTATAGGTTGTGGTCATTGTAAAAAAACTGGAAGATGTTTTAATGATGATGAGGTAAATAGAGTAGGAGAAAAATTAGATAGTATAGATGGAATAGTGGTAGGTTCTCCTGTATATTTTGCAGGTCCTTCTGCTCAAGTTACAGCTTTTTTAGATAGATTATTTGTTGCTTATGGAAAGAAAATGGCTGGAAAACTTGGTACTTCTATTGTTTCTTGTAGACGTGGTGGAGCTTCATCTTCTTTTGATAGATTAAATAAATATTTTAGTATTTCAAATATGCCAATAGTTACATCACAATATTGGAATCAAATTCACGGAAATACTCTTGAAGAAGTTATGAAAGATGAAGAAGGGTTACAAACTCTTAGAACTCTAGCTCAAAACTTTTCTTGGCTATTAAAATGTATAGAAGCTGGAAAAAAAGCTGGAGTAGAGAGAGGAGAGTATGAATCTCCTATAAAAACAAATTTTATTAGATAAGATATAGTGATTATTCAAATATAGGCTATAAAATAAAACTAAGAATTGCTCCATATTCCAAGAAGTTGATTAACTATAGCTTATCTCACTAAAAACACAAAACTCACTTCGCTCAAACAGTTGTGTTTTTTAGCGTTTGATTTCGCTGAGTTAATCTAACTTCTCTTCATAAATTACACAATTCTTCAAGTTTTATTTTTAAGTGAGAATTTCTAATTTACAATATTCGCAATACCTATATAGGTATTCTGTGCAAAAAGATAGATAATTTTAGGATTGATTGGCGAGAACTTCACAAAGATATCTTGTCCATTCAATCCTTTTAAAATTGAAGATATATACTGAAAATTCTTTACTCTCACTTTAGAATCTGTTATCTTCCTTGTTGTTAGTTGTAAAAATATATCTAACTGACGAAGATATTTGATACTATTTAACATATTATAATTAATTGAAAAAGCGTACTCTTTCTTTTGAACATATATATAATTGCTTAAAAACTCTGTAAGTTTTAACAATGTCAATTCATAATTATTTTTTTTATAAAACTCCTCTATATCCCTTTTTATAAAATCTATAAATTTATGAACCTCACTATTTTCTGTATAGTGTTCACTTATTTTTATCCCTAGCTCATTATATATCTCTTTTAAAATCTTCTTGTTATTTATATTTTTAGAAGCTACTAAAATCTCCTTAGGAATTATAAATTTATCATTTTTTATAGAAACTTTTAAAATTCCCTCTCTAATAAATCCTAAAAGTGAATAAAAATTTGAAAAATAGTAGTCAATGGCAAAATTGATAGGCTCTAAAGAAGCTGAGTCAAGCATAATAAGTAATCTTGGAACAACCTTTTTATTAGAAAAAAAGTCGTCAACTAGTACATATAAAGGTACATCAAACACTAAATAACACTGATTCTCTTTTTTTATCTTTTCCATATATTTTACTGTTGTTTTATTAAAAAACTCATCAATATTATTAACTACTCTATAAAAAGTAGCATAACTTATAGAAAAAGTTTCTGGAAATTTTTTCTTACAGTTTGCATAGAGTTTTGTTATACTTGTTTCTCCAGATTCCCTACACACACTTTTTATTTTTTCTATTCCATCTTCATCTATATTTCTAAAAGAATTTTTATCTTCTCTTGATTTTTTTTCAAGTCCAATTATTCCATTTTTTTTATAGGCATTTACCCATCTCTTAAGAGTAGCATAAGAGATATTTTCCTCTTCTTCTATCTCCTTGAGCTTCTTTTTCTTTTTCAAAAAAGGCTCAATTATTTTGAAACGTGTTATCTCTAATTCTTTATCTTCTTTCATAAAAATTATCCCCTAATCTTTAATTTTATTATAATAAAATCATACACTATTTTTTTAAAAAAATCAATTTAAAATAAAAATGGCTCAATTATTTTGAAAAAATTATTGACTTTTTTAAGAAGTTGAGTTATATTTATATCATAGAAAATTAAAAAAAATTATGGAGGAATTTTTATGAAAATCTTTGCAGAAGTTCAAAAAATTGGAAAAGCTCTGATGACTCCAGTTGCTATTCTTCCAGCAGCAGGATTATTCTTAGCCTTTGGAAACAAATTACATTTTACACTTATGGAGCAAGCTGGACAAATAATATTTTCAAACTTACCTTTACTATTTGCCATAGGAGCAGCCATAGGACTAGTAGGTGGAGATGGTATTGCCGCTCTAGCTGCTGTAGTAGCTATTTTGATAATGAATACTACTATGGGAATTATGACAGATGCTGCTGTTGGAGTAGCTAGTGGAGATTTATCTTATGCTATGGTATTAGGAATCCCTACTCTTCAAACTGGAGTTTTTGGTGGATTAATAGCAGGTATAATAGCAGCTATATGTTATAAAAAATTCTATAAAACTGAACTACCAGCTTTCTTAGGGTTCTTTGCTGGAAAAAGATTAGTTCCTATTATGACAGCTATATTAGCTTTCTTAGTTGGATTAGCTATGCCTACAATATGGCAACCAGTTCAAATTGGACTAGCAAAATTATCTTTCTTAGCTAACGAAGTAAATACAAATATATCTACATTTATCTTTGGAATTATAGAAAGAGCTTTAATCCCATTTGGATTACACCACATTTTCTATGCTCCTTTCTGGTACCAATTTGGAGAGTATACTACTCAAGCTGGACAAGTAGTACAAGGGGACCAAGCTATCTGGTTTGCTATGTTAAAAGATGGAGTACACTCTTTCTCTTCAGCTACATACCAAGGTGCTGGAAAATTCTTAACAGGAAAATTCGTATTTATGATGTTTGGATTACCTGCTGCTGCTTTAGCTATGTATCAAGAAGCTAGACCAGAAAATAAAAAATTAGTTGGAGGAATTTTATTCTCTGCAGCTCTTACAGCTTTCTTAACAGGAATTACTGAGCCATTAGAGTTCTCATTCTTATTCGTAGCTCCTGTATTATATGGAATTCACTGTCTATTTGCTGGACTTTCATTTATGTTAATGAACTTATTCCAAGTTAGAATAGGTATGACTTTCTCTGGTGGATTAATAGACTATATCGTATTTGGTGTTTTAACTGGTACAAGTGGATTTGAAACTAGATGGTATATGGTTATTATAGTTGGACTTTGTTTCTCTGTTATATACTATTTTGGATTTAGATTTGCTATTAGAAAATTTGATTTAAAAACTCCTGGTAGAGATGCTGCAACTTCTGATTCAGAAGAAACAAAAGCTGTTGATGGAGATGCTTTAGCTGTTGGAGTTTTAGAAGCTTTAGGTGGAAAAGAAAATCTTTTATCTCTAGACTCTTGTATCACTAGATTAAGAGTGGAAGTTAAAGATACTTCAATAGTTAAAGATGATGTCTTAAAGACATTAGGTGCTTCTGGAGTATTAAAAGTTGGAGCTCACGGAATTCAAGCAATATTTGGTTCAAAGGCACAATTTATCTGCAACGATTTAAAGAAAATGACCGGAATTTAAGATACTGTTTAAGGTCATATGGGTATTATTAGAAACTTTTAAATATAAGTATGGGTGGAAAAAGGAGAAAGTTCTGTAGAGCTTTCTTCTTTTTTATTCTTTATTAGATATTAAATTAATGTTCAACTATTTATGATTTAAAAAGAAAACTAAGAATTGTTCCATATTCCAAGAAGTTGATTAACTATAAACTTATCTCACTAAAAATACAAGGGTTAAGTCTTTGACTTATTGTATTTTTTAGCGTTCGACTTCGCTGAGTTAATCTAACTTCTCTTCATAAATTACACAATTCTTTGAGTTTTCTTAAATTAATTTGCTGGCTGAGTAATTATTAAATTAGATAAAGAAAAATTAAAAGAGTAGCTATTTCAACCAAATAACTACTCTCATATATCAATCAGATTATTTTATTTCTCTATCTTCTCTATTGTAATTCCAGTAAATCCATAAAATGCTGAAATTATTGGAGAGATTATATTAAATAGACAATATGGTACATACACCCAAGCTCCTACTCCTAAAGCCCCCATCATAAAGGCTCCACATGTATTCCAAGGAATAAGTGCTGATGTCATTGTTCCTGAATCCTCTAAGGCTCTTGAAAGATTTTTAGGAGCAAGTCCTCTTTTCTCATAACTCTCCTTAAACATTCTTCCAGGAATAACTATTGAAAGATATTGATCTCCAGCTACTGAATTAATAAACATAGGTGTCAATAGTGTTGCCAAAATTAATTTACCTGTTGTATTAGCAAATCTCAATATTTCTTGAGCTATTCTTCCTAACATTCCAGACTTCTCCATTATTCCACCAAATGTCATAGCACATAGAATAATAGATACAGTCCACATCATAGAGTTCATTCCTCCTCTATTTAACAACTCATCTACCATGGCATTTCCTGTACTTCCACTAAATCCATAATGTAAAGAGTATAGTGCATCTTTTAAAGAAGCACCTTGGAAAAGCATAGCAGCAGCTCCTCCTATTAAAGAACCTGCAAACAATCCTGGAATAGCTGGCACTTTCATAACCACCATTCCTATTACAAACACTGGAATTAATAGTAGAAATGGACTAATATTAAATGAATTAGATAGTGCATTTAATATCTCATTAACTTGAGCAGTATCTACCTCTCCACCTGAACTGTGTTTTATTCCCAATATAATAAATCCAACCAGTGTAAATATATATGCTGGTACAGTTGAATAAAGCATATGTTTTATATGATCAAATAGTGTGGCTCCTGCCATAGCTGGTGCCAATGTAGTTGTATCTGACATTGGAGAAAGTTTATCTCCAAAATATGCTCCAGATATTATTGCTCCTGCTATCACTGGTCTAGGTAATCCCAGCCCTTCTCCTATTCCTACTAGGGCTATTCCCACCGTCGAAGCTGTACTCCACGAACTTCCAGTAGAAAGAGATACTATTGAACATATTATAACTGTAACTGGTAAAAATACTAATGGATTGATAATCTTTAAACCATAGTATATCATTGATGGAACTATTCCTGATAAAATCCAACTTCCTATAACCATTCCTATTATCATAAGAATAAGTATAGCTCTCATAGACATCTTTATGGTTTCTACAACTCCATCTTCTAATTCGTCCCAAGTAGCATATTTACATATCAATGCCACAAAACCTGCAAATATAGCAGAAATAAATATTGGAATATGTACTTCTAGTTTAGCTATCTGTACTGAATAAAAAAGTATTACAACCAAAAATATTATTGGAAGTAATGCACAAGAAAGGGATACTTGTCTCTTTTTCATTTCTCTCCTATCAACTCCTTTGTTTTAAATATTTTTTTTAACAATTTAATATACTTTACATTGACAAAAAAGTCAACATTTTTTTTCAAAAATTTAGACTTTTTGTAAAAAATATTGACCTTTTAAAATTTATTTATTTAATTCTTTTTTTAATAGTGGTAGTATCTCAAAGTAATCTTTTATACATATACTTAAAAATTGCTGTTGTTTAGGATAGTTATTTGGGAATAACTCTTCAGCAGATTTTTGATAAACCTCTAAGATTTCTTTAGGAACTTTTACAGCATTTAAAGTTTTAACTATCTCCTCTTTTGCTCTTTGGTTTACCTCTTCATCTACTATAACATTTCCCTTTGTAGCCTCTTCTACTCTTTTTACCACATCTTTGTAATCGTTTATCTCATCTGGTAATACTTGGAGCTGTTTTGCATAGTTACTTCCATACATTCTCTCAAGTTTAGCCTTTATTCTAGCATATTCTTCCTGTGGTATTCCAGATTCTTTAGCTACCTCATCCATTCTTAAATATGACCTTTTTTGCCAATTTATATAGTTCATTCTTTGAGAACCATCAAAACTTCTAGCTGATTTATTTATATTTTTCTCTACATCTTCTGGTACCTCTAATTTAGCAAAAGATATTGAGCTTAAAACTAATATTCCCATTACTAATAGTTTTTTCATAACTATCCCCCTAATTTTTTAGATTTTTTTTCTTAGCATATCTAATTCATTTAGTTCTTCATCTAATTTTATCTTAACAAATGAGTTCGGATTAGCCGCTTCTACCTCTCCTACCTCTTTATCTTTGTTCATAAGTATCATAGTTGGTAAAGTTATCTCTCTTACACTTATTCCAGGACTTACTACTTCTAATTTTTCTCCAACTAATAATCTATTTCTTATAGCAAGAATATACTCATTGTTAGGTAATTTTTGCTCTACCTTAGCTACTAGTTGATGTGTTTGGCTATATGAATTTCTATCATTATAGTTTTGAGATTCTACTCCAGCTCTTCCTAAATAGAATCCTTTTGTATAACTTCTATTTGAAGTAGACTCTAATTCTTCTAACCATTTAGGGTTATATTGATAATTTCCAGAATAGTAACTATCTATGGCATCTCTATATACTTTTACAGCATTAGCTACATAGTATATACCTTTCATTCTTCCCTCTATTTTTAGAGAATCTACACCTAAATCTAGGATTTTATCTATAATCTCTATTGTACATAAATCTCTTGAGTTGAAAATATATGTCCCATGCTCATCTTCATATACAGGCATATACTCTCCTGGTCTTGTTTCCTCTACAAGATTATATTTCCATCTACATGCTTGAGCACAATCTCCTCTATTGGCATCTCTTCCAGTCATATAGTTACTTAGTAAGCATCTTCCAGAAATAGCCATGCACATAGCTCCATGTACAAATACCTCTAACTCTATATCAGGAACTTTAGCTCTAATTTCAGCTATATTATCCAATGAAATCTCTCTTGCTAATACAACTCTTCTAGCTCCTAAATCTTTCCACATCTTTACAGAACGCCAGTTTGTATTACTTGCTTGTGTACTTACACTGATAGAAAGATTAGAGTTTTCTTTTACTATTTGGAAAACTCCAAGATCAGCTACAATTACTCCATCTACTCCTATTCTATCTAAAAATTTTACATAGTCAGGTAATAGTTCTAACTCTTGGTTATGAGGGATTACATTTAATGTAACATAAACTTTCTTTCCTCTCTCATGTGCATAATTTACAGCATACTCTAACTCTTCATCTGAAAGGTTATTACTTCCAGCTCTTAGATTAAACATCTTTCCACCTAAGAATACTGCATCTGCACCATAGTGTAGAGCCATTTTAAATTTCTCCATATTACCTACTGGAGCTAATAATTCAACTTTTTTCACTTATATCAATCCTCTCTTAATCTATTCAATTCTTGAAGTAAAATTCTCAAATCTAGTATACTCATGGAAAAATCTGAGTTTTATAGTTCCTACTGGTCCATTTCTCTGTTTACCTATAATTACTTCAGTAAGCCCTTTATCCTCAGAATCTTCGTTGTAATAATCATCTCTATATAAAAACATTACCATATCAGCATCTTGCTCAATAGCTCCAGACTCTCTTAAGTCTGAAAGCATAGGTCTTCTATCTGCTCTTTGCTCAGTTGCTCTGGATAATTGTGATAAAGCTATTATCGGGATATCTAACTCTCTAGCTATTCCCTTTAAAGCTCTAGAAATTTCAGAAATTTCTTGCTGTCTATTATCTCCACGAGTACTATTTCCTTTTATAAGTTGAAGATAATCTATGATAATCATATCAAGTTTTCCAGCTGCTTTTAATCTTCTAGCAATAGCTCTTATCTCTAATACATTTACATTGGGTAAGTCAGCTATATTTATCTCTGAATTTGACAGCTTCATACTTGCAAGCCCTAATTTTCCCCAGTCATCTGGATCTAAAAAACCATTTCTTATTTTTTGAAGTCCTATCCCAGCCTCTATTGAAAGAAGTCTTTGTAGCAATTGAGAACTAGACATCTCCAAACTAAATAACAAGACACCCTTTTTACTTTTCATAGCCGCATTTAGTGCTAAGTTTAGAGCAAAAGCTGTCTTTCCCATAGCTGGTCTAGCTGCTAGAATAATTAAATCAGATGGATGAAAACCACTTGTCATCTGGTCAAAATCTGAGAAACCAGATGATATTCCTGTAGCTACTCCCTTATTTTGATAAACTTTTTCTAATCTTACAAACTCTTGGGCTATTACATCTTTTAAGCTCACTAAATCCTTAGAATCTACATTCTCTGAAATCTTAAATATCATTCCCTCAGCTTTGTCAAGGATATTATCTACCTCTTCATAACCTTCATAGGCAAGTTCAACTATTTTTGTTCCTACCTCTCCTAATCTTCTGAGAGTAGCTTTTTCCTTAACAATTTTAGCATATTCTATTATATTAGCCGCAGTAGGCACATCTGAAATTATATCAAATAACAGTTGCTCTCCTACTAACTCATCAAACTTCTCATTTTTTTTCAATTTATTTACTACTACAATAGGGTCTATTCCTGTTCCACTATTATAGATATCTCTCATAGCCTCATATATTAACTTATGTCCATTCTTATAGAAATCATTAGGATGTAGTATCTCTACTACATCCCCAAATATATCTGGCTTTAGAAATATTCCTCCTAGGACAGATTTCTCTGCCTCTATACTACTAGGAACTTTTTTTAAATTTTCTATATCTAGCATTTTTACTCCTCAAATAAAACTATTGAGCTTTAGCTACTATTTTTACCTCAGCCTTTACATCTGTATGAAGTTTTACAAATGCAACATGCTCTCCTAAACTTTTTATATTACACTCTATTTTCTTTCTATCTATTTTTAATCCAAATGTTTGCTCAAGAGCTGCTGCTACCTCTTTGTTAGTTATAGCTCCAAATAACTTTCCATTTTCCCCTGTTTTTACAGCTATTTCAACTTTTTTAGCTTCTATAACTTTTTTTAACTCTTCAGATTTTATTTTTTCCTCTTGTTGTCTTTTTTCCTCTTTTTTCTTTCTGTTTTCTATTTTTTTTAGTTCTTCTGGAGTTGCAAGAATTCCTTTATTATTTTTTATTAAAAAATTGTGAGCATATCCATCTGATACAGATACGATATCTCCTTTTCTTCCTTGTCCAGCTACATCTTGTGTAAGTATTACTTGTAATTTTGCCATTTTTCTATCCTCCAATTATTTTTTTTCATTTATTTTGATTTTATCTATTTTAAATCCTCCAAAAACTCCTATTATAAAAGTTCCGAAAGGAAATAATAATCCTAGCATAATAGCTATCATATTTGCTATTCCTTTATATTTTATTTTTTTACTAAAAACTGAATACAAAGTTTTTACTCCAAAAAATATAAAGATATACTCACCTATTCCTAAAATATTGTTAGTATAAAAATTATCTATCTTAAACAGATGAATAGCAAAATATCCTAACAAATACATTAATAACCATTCAAATGAGATTTCCCACTGAGAGTAATCCTTTATATCTAAAGAGATATACATTGTAAATACAGATAAAATTGCATAGATAAATATATAGTATACAGCACTATTTTTTATCATTTCAAATACTTCTAAACTCTCAGCTTTACTTATTTGAAAATTTTTCTCATATACTTCCATAAGAAGTCCCATATTATTATTGATATCATCTTTTAATAAAAATAGTAACATTGTCATAATAGCTGTTGTTATCAGTGAAATAATCACTATTCTATCAAATTTTTTTATTCTATCTCCTTTAAAGATAAAATAATTATAAAGAGATTCAATCACTACAAAAAATCCTAAATAAAATGGTATCAACCAAGGATTGATTAAACCTATCAATATTATAACTATAATATTGACTATTACCTTCTCCCTAAAAGTAAAATTCTTCATCTTCTTTATCTTATAAATAGGAAGAGCAAAACTCATCACTGGCATAAGAAGAGAAAGAAGGAAAAGAAGAACTATTGATAATACACTACTTAGTAAAAACATTTTTCCTCCATATTATACCATAATTTCTCCACCAAAGAAATCCACTATTTTTTTTGTAAAATCTCCACTATCTTTCTCTATCTCTTTTTTCTTTCCAATAGTGATATATTTTAACTTTAATTTAGGATTAATTATTTTTCTTACTACTTCTGTAAATACATCATTATAGGCACTATTTTCCATCTGCTCTTTACAGAAACTGCTCTCTGTATCAAATCCAATATATAGAATATCATCTTCTAATTTATATGGCTTAGCAGTAATAAGAAAAGCTCCTAAAGTAATTTTCTCCCTCTTAGCTTCTTTTACAATTTCATTCCATTTTCCTGCTATATACTCAAGAGTTATTCCCTCTAATTTTTCTTTTCTCTCTGATTTTATCTCTTCCTTTGTAGGAGTAATCTCTTTTTCTACCACTCTCTCTACAATTATCTCTGTTGGTTTAACTGTTCTTTTCATAAGATTATCTACTATTACATAACCAACAAGTCTTTTATCTTCTTCATATTTAAACTTATTTAAAGAGTCAAAAATACAACCAATAATAGTAAGTCCCTTCTCTATTTCTAGCTCTCCTTTTGCCATAAGTCCTTTACAATACTTAGCAAAATCTTTAAAAAATAGTTCTATTTCAACAGAGTCATTCCAAAAACTATCTAAAGTTTTAACTAGCTTTGTATAATTTTTTTCTTTAATCTCCATTAAAAACTCTTCCATTTTTTTAGCAGAAGTTACTCCTAGTACCTCTTCACTTTTTTCTAAAGTAATCTCCTCTCCTAAACAAGTTACCATTATTCTTTCAAGGATAGATACAGCATCTCTCACACTTCCACCAGAGCTTTCATAGATTAGTTCCAATACATCATCTGATATATCTACTCCCTCATTTTTTCCAATAAATCTTAATTGCTCTTTCATATCATTTAGTGAAAGAGTTTTAAAATCATATCTTTGACATCTTGAGATTATTGTAGGTAGTATTTTATCAGCTTCTGTTGTTGCTAATATGAAGATAACATGTTCTGGCGGTTCTTCTAAAGTCTTAAGTAAAGCATTAAAAGCCTCCTTTGTGAGCATGTGAACCTCATCTATTATGTAGATTTTTTTTCTTCCCTTTACAGGTTGATAATTTATTTTCTCTTTTAATTGTCTTATCTCATCTATTCCTCTATTAGAAGCAGCATCTATCTCTACCATATCTAAAAATGTCCCATTATTTATTGCTAAACAATTTTCACATCTATTACATGGTTCATCAGTAATTCCATTTTCTAGACAATTTACCCCCTTGGCTATAAGTCTAGCTAATGTAGTTTTCCCTACTCCCCTAGGTCCTGTAAATAGATAAGCATGTGAAGTTTTACCATTTCTTAAAGAAGTTTTTATAGTTTTTACTATCTCTTTCTGTCCAGCTACTTCTTCAAAGTTTTTTGGTCTATACTTTCTATATAATGTTATATGCATATTTTACTCCAAACCATAATTACTCATCTTAGTTCTCAAAGTATTTCTAGTAATTCCTAATATCTCAGCAGTTTCTACTTTTTTACCATTAGTCATTTCTAACACTTGACGAATCAATTCTTTTTCTACCTTTGAGATTATATTTCCATAATAATCCATCTGATTATTATTTTTATATTCCATTATTTCAGATTTTATCCATTCTTTTAAATCATAGATTTGTCCTTCACCTTTTTTCTTAGTAATTTTTGTTCCTAAAACATTACTAGGTAAATCCTCTATTAAGATTGAAGTCCCTCTACATAAAGCTACAGCAGATTTTACAGCATTTTTTAATTCATTTACGTTTCCTGGCCATTCATATCTTAACATTTTTTTAAGAGCTGGCTTACTTATACCTTTTACATTTTTATGTAACTCATCATTACACTCTAATAGATAGTGGTCTACTATAAGTGGAATATCATCTTTTCTATCTCTCAAAGGTGGAATATTTACTTCAAGAACTCTCAACTTTCTATATAACTCATCAATAAATTTTCCTTGATTAATTAGCTCCTCAAGGTTTTCACAAGTAGTTGCAACAACTCTTACATCTATTTTAATCGGTGCTGCTCCTCCCATTCTAAAAAACTCTCCCTCTTCTAAGAAGTAAAGTACTTTAGATTGTAAATCTAAACTTAATGATTCTATATTTCCTAGATGTAATGTTCCACCATTAGCTTTTTCTAGCTCTCCTATTTGTGGAAATACTGCACCTTTAAAAGCCCCTTTTTCATATCCAAACATTTTTCTTTCTAAAAGCTCATTTTGGAAAGATGTACAGTTTATACTAAGTAATGGCTTATTTGCCCAGTCACTAAATTGATGAATAGCTTTTGCCACACTTGTCTTTCCTGTTCCTTTCTCTCCTACTACTAGAACAGGAACTCTACTTGTAGCTACCTTACCTATCATCTTATATAGCTCTACTATCTCTTTAGTTTGCCCTATTAATTTATCTCCTGAGCTTTTATGCTTATCTATTCTCTCAGCTAAAAGTTTATAATCCTTTACAGATTTTTCTATAATCTTAATTATAGTTGGTGTTTCTACAGGTTTTAAAATATAATCATAAGCTCCTGCTTTAACACTTCCTGCTACTACTTTTAAATTAGATGTTTCTCCTAGTACAATTATAACACCTTTCTTTTGATGTTCTCCAACTTTTTTTATAAGGTTTATTAAAGCTTCTTCCTGTAAATTTTTTTCCTCAATTATTATAGCTTCATATTTTTTATTTTTTAAATAATCTATAAAATCAGTTATATTATCTGCAAAAGTTAACTCATTTTCATAATTATTTTCTAATTCTTCCTTTAAAGTTTTTTCTAATCTAAATCCTAAAAGAACCAACTCTTCCACCTCTTTAATACAAATTAGTTTACTTTCCCTTTCAATGTAAAATTATACTCTAGGATTACATCTCCTTTTACACTTAATCCATTTTTACTCAAATAGATTTTCCAAGTTCTTCCTACTTCTTCAATAGCATTATTTATTTCTGGAACACCACTTCCTTTTTCTAATTTGAGGGTTTTTACATTTCCATTTTCATCTATATTCATTCTTATTTTTACACTTCCATGTAATCCCTTTAATTGAGCAGACTCAGGATATACTGGCTCCCTGTTAGAAGTATCCCATCTAGCTACTATATCACCATCTTCTGTTCCTAATCTATAACCACTAGGTAACCCCTCTGTTTCCCCTGAGATTTGTAATATTCTATCAAAAGATGAGTCTTTCCCTATTTCAGAATTAAATGCTATCTTATCCTCATCATTTAATTCTAACTTCTCATTTTCTGCTGAGATTAACTCCTTAGATAAAGTTATATTTTCACTTGCTTTACTTTTAGAAGTTACTCCACTTTGAAGCTCTTTCTTAGGGGTTTCTAATACTGCTACCTCTCTATATCCGCTTGACTTAGGTTGAACACTTGTCATTACCTCTACCTTAGGCACAGATACACTACTAGCTATATTATTTAAAGCAGATAAATCTATCTTATCAGACTTTGGTGTAGTTTTCTTCTCTTCCTTTTTTACCTCTTGCTTTTTCTCTACTGGTTTCTCCACCTTTGTTACTTCTTTTTTAGGTGGTATTTTCTTCAACTCTTCAACAGTTTTCTTCTGAGATGTATTGCTATTTTTTTGTCCCTCTAGTTTAGTCCTATTTTTATTTTCATAGGCGACTAATCCTATCTTTATCTTTTTATTTTCAACTTTATTAGCAGACAGACTTGGAATTAATAAAACTATGATTATATTTATAATTATTGAAAGGAGTATACTTATTCCATCATCTTTTTTCATAAGCCCTCCTTATTTTTTATCTGCAGTATCTATATCTAATGAGTTTGCTCCAGCTTCTTTAGATATACTCATTATCTCTACTATATAACCATAATCTAATTTTTTATCTGCACTGATGATTACATTTTTCTCCTTAGACTCTGCTAATTTTTCTGCTAATCTTGCTTTTAAACTATCTTTATTGACACTTATTTGTTCAGTTTTTCCATTTTCTTTAAAGTTAAGTATCATATTCTTATCTTTATCAACTATAATTTGTATCTCTTTTACTTCAGCTATCTCTCTTATTGTAGATTGTGGTAACTCTATTTTTATACCACCTTTTACATCATCAAAAGTAGTTGCTACCATGAAAAATATTAGTAAAAGAAATACTACATCTATAAGGGGAGTTAGCTCAATCAAGCCCTCTCCTCTTCTCCTTCTTCTCTCTAATTTCATAATATTCTCCTACTTTCTAAACATATTTAAAAGTTCAGTTGTTGTTATCTCCATATCAGATATTATTTTATCTATCTTCTTATTGAAATAATTATAAAATATAAGAGCTGGGATAGCTACAAATAATCCTCCTGCTGTTGTAAATAATGCTTCAGATATTCCTTTTGCCAATACAGAAGCATCTCCTGTCCCATATATAGATACAGCTTGGAAAGCTTTTATCATTCCTGTTACTGTTCCTAGTAACCCTACAAAAGGAGTTAGATGTGCTACTAGAGAGATAATCCACATATTTTTTTCTAATCCAGCTATCTCTGCCATTGCTCTTTCTTTTCCTTTTTCCTCTAGCTTCTCTATACTTGAATTTGGATTGTTATAGTAATCATATAAAACTACCTTTAATACTCTTGAAACAGCTGATTTTTCTGGATGAAGTTTCTTTACTACATCTATTATATTTCCTTGTTCTATCATCACTCTTAACTCTTTATTTAAAGTAGTTCTGTTATCTTTTTCATATTTTCTAAAATGTATAAATCTCTCTATTACTGCACTTAATCCTATTATAGACATAATAAGTATTACGTACATTAGTATTCCACCGTTTGTTAAATAGTACATCTGTCCTCCTAAATTATCTACAATTTCCTATGCTATAAAGCTATAATTAAAGCTACTACTCCTAATCCACCTAAAATATATTTCCAGAAAGATTTTTCTTCTACACCTTGTGATAGCTCATCTTCAAGAGCTGATTTCTCTCCTTGTACAACTTTTATTTTTTGATTTTGGTTTTGATAGTTATCATTAGTTACTTTGATAGCTCCAGACTCAACCTTTTGACTTTTTAAGATAACCTCTTCTGTTGGTATCTCTCTTATTTCTAGTTGCTCTTTATTTACTCCTTGTACCTCTTTGTCAAAAACTGCTACTCCTTCATCAGCACCCATCACTGCCATAGTTGATAATAAAAATGTTACAGCTAATAGTTTTTTCATAGTTTTATCCTCCTAGTTAAAAAATTGATTATATTTTTCTGAAGCTGGTTTATCTATTTTTTGAAGCTCATTATAATATTTTTTAGCTTCTATTTTATTTCCACTCTTTAGTGTATAGTAAATCATCTTTTCCAACACAAAACTTCTATATTGGAATTTTTCCACAGAGTACAGCTCCTTATAAAGTTTTGAAGCATCCTCCTCTTTACCTAATTTTTCATCCAACTGTGCTGCTTTTAATTTTGAAAGATTTGAATAATCTCCACTATAAAGTATATATCCCTTTGTAAACCCTCTTAAAGCACTCTCTGTTTTTTCTTCTAATTCATCTATATTGGAAATTTGATACAGAGCATAATCTTTATATGGGGTACTCTCTAAACTCTCCACTCCTGAATAATACTCTCTTGCCTTTGCATAATCTTTTTTATCAAAATAATAATTTCCTAAATTTATTCCAGCAAAGTCTTTATACTTACTTCCAGCAAAAAGATTTTCATACTCTTTTAAAGCTTCCTCTTTTTTACCTTGCTTTTCATATAATTGAGCATTATAATAACTCTTTATCTCTATATTTCCTATTCCAGATATATATTTTACTGCTTCATCTAATTTATTTGTAGCTAATTGGATATCCAATATCTTAGTAGCTGTTTTTTCCTTTATATCACTATCATTTGTAGTCGTATAAAGTTTTTCATAGGTAGCTAGAGAACTATCTTTATCCCCTTTTCTCTCATAAAGTTGCCCAGCTAAGATATATATATTTTCTTTCATCTCAGAGTTTGGATATTTTTTTATAAACTCCTCTTTAGCTTTCTCAAACTCATCATATTTTTTTAAGTTAATTAAAGAGTTCAAATACCAATAGTTAGCACTTTCTCCATACTTACTATCTGGATATTTTGTGTATACTTCTTGATATTTTCCCAATGCTTCATCATATTTTCCTTGAGCATAGTATGAGTCAGCTATTTGGAAAGTTGCATACTCATTATAATTCGGTATACTTTGTAACTGTGTATAATACTCTTTGCTCTTTTCAAAATTATCCATTCTAAAGTAACTTAAAGCTGTCTTATCTAAAACCTCTGCTCTATTCTCTCCATTTGGATATTGAGATATATACTCCTCCCCATATTTTATGGCATCCTCATATTTTTCCCAAAGAAAAGCATTTCTCAATTTATTAAACTTTATCTTTTCCATTAGCTCTGGTGTAGTAGTTGTATCTTGTTCAACTATTATAAAATAATTGCTAGCATCTTGATATTTCCCCATTCCCATTGAAGCTATTCCCCTTAAGTAAACACTATTTGGAGAGCTATCTGCTCCATCTAGATAAGTCATCATCTCACTATATTTTTGTTGGGCTAGTAGTATAGTTACTAAGTTATCTAAAATATCAAAATCCTTATTTGTAGCTAGATACTCTTTATAAGTATTAGCACTCTCATCAAACATTCCTTTTTTATAATATAACTCTCCTACTGATAAATATATGTTTTTTCTATATTTTGTATCACTAGGAAATTTATTTTTATATTCAGAAAATCTCAATTTTATATCATCTAAATCATCTATTTTATTATCTATTACAATTATTCTATATAAGCTTTCTATATTTGGCTTAAGAGTATAATTTCTTCCATAGTAATCTTTAGAAAGTTTATAATCTCCTAATTCATAGGCAGAGTTAGCTATAATTACATTGATACTCTCTATATCCTTTTGATTTACTACTAATTTTTTCACTTCATCTCTATTATTTATAATCTTTTTATAATTTCCTAATTTATAATCAATAGCAAAGATATAGTAAATAGCTTGGTTATAGTAGGAACTTTTCTTTAAACTTTCAAAATATGCTTGAGCTTCTTTTAATCTATCTAACTTATAAAGAGAAAATCCATAGCTATAAAGTAGTTTAGGATTAGAAAAATCATTCGATTTATTATAACACTCTATTGCCTTTTGATAATCTCCCTTAGTTGCATAAGAATCTCCTAAAATTCTCATTCCTTCACTATAATCAGGAGTATTTTGCAGGATATCTATCTTTCCTTGAGCTTTTTCTAGCTCCCCTTTATTACTATATATCTCTACAAGATTTAAGCTTGCCTTTCTTCCATAGGTACTATCCTTACTCTCTTTTACAGACTCTTCAAAATATCTTGTTGCTAAATCTACTTGATTTAACTTATAATATGACGACCCCAATAGATAATTCATAAATACTATATTTTTTTTATCCTTTAGTTGTGCATATTGATTTAAATAAGCTATACTTCTGTTATAATCTCCTTTATTATAAGATAGTAAAGACATACTTAGTATAGCATCATTGTAATACTTTCCATTGAGTGCTATTATCCTTTGAAAACTTTCCTCTGCTAAAGGGTAATTTTCTTGACTTAGATAAGTAGTCCCTGTGTCATATATAGCTTTTTCATAGTACTCATTTTTAGTATCTATCAATTTTAAATACTCTTCACTAGAATTTTTATCTCCTATCCCAGCATAACATCTCACTAGATAATATCTTATCTCATTTTTATCTTTCTCTTTTAAATCATTATTTATCAATAAAATCTTAAAATATTTGATAGCATTGGAGTAATCTCCTTGTAAAAAATATACCTTAGCTATTCTATCCTGTATACTCTTACTATATTTTGATGTAGGATATTTATCTAAAAAACTCTTTGACTCAACTATAGCCATATCAAATTTCTTCTGTTTATATAATTCATCTACAAAAGCTAAATCATCTCTCTCTGAAGCAAGGGTTGAAACTCCCAATGCAAACAAAAGAGCTATTATAAAATATTTTTTCTTCAAGTTCTACCTCCTATCTGCTAATTAAAATATCTCTTTTAAAAACTCCCTAACTTTTTGTATTGATACAGTGGTATCTATACAAGGTTCATTTGGAATCTCATTAAAAATCCCATAGACATTTACTGGATAAGCATCATGTATTCCCGATACTAAATCTCTTTTACATGCTACTGCCATTACTAAATCTGGTCTTGTATCCTTTATATGTTTTCTTGCTAATGTTCCTCCTGTAGCTACTTTTACTTCCACAGGAAACTCTGATTTTATTTTTAAAAAATCTCCTATTACACATTGACCACACTTTTTACAATTTTCTATACTTGAAGTTATCTTCAATGGACAACTATATTTTTGTAAACAATGGGGAAGAAGTATTAAAACTTTATTTATCTTCTTATCTTTTATATTTTTTAAAACTCTCTCGTTATTATATTTCAAAAATTTATTTGCTATATTACTTTTCTCTTTCTGTTTCTTTTTTCGTTCTGATAGAAAAAAAGAGAGATAATAAAACTCATAAACTATTTTTGTGAAAAAATTTCCTTTCATCTTTTACCTCTTCAATTATATATCCTAAGTAATTATAGCATATTTGATGTCATTTTTCAAACATTCAATTTTTAATCATAAGGATATTTTTTTCTCTTAATTTTATGTTTTCAAATGCTTATTACAGTAAATTTTTTCCTTTTTTATCTCTACTCCAATTTTAATAAAAAATTTATTGAGAATATAAAAATTCAAGAATGACAAAGATTGAAAAGAATAAAAGTCATTCTTGAAATATTTGTAGTTATTTTAGTTTTTAAGTTATAATAATTTCTCAACTATTTTTTATTTTTTTCTAACTCTAAAAGAAAGATTTTTTTATCTATTCCGCCACCATAGCCTACTAATTTTCCATTAGCTCCTATCACTCTGTGACACGGAATAATAATCGGTATAGGGTTCCTATTGTTAGCTAATCCCACCGCTCTACATCCCTTAGGATTATCTATACAAATAGCTATATCTTTGTAGCTTTTAGTTTCTCCATAAGGAATTACTTCTAGTGCCTTCCAAACTTTTATTTGAAACTCTGTTCCATAAAGTTTTAATGGAATATCAAACTCTTTTCTACTGCCAACAAAATACTCATCTAACTGTTTTTTACATTCAATAAAAAAATTACTCTCTTTCTCTTTACAATCTGCTGGAATCTCATTAAAGGTAACTCTTATTAACTTTCCTTCCTCTTCTACTAGATAAAGATTACCTATTGGAGAGTTGTACTTAGAAAAACATCTCATTAAAAAATCACTTTATCCCTTGAAATAATAAACTCCACTCTTCTATTCTTTGCTCTTCCAGCCTCAGTTGAGTTATTTGCCACAGGATTTTGTTTTCCATATCCCTCTATTGAGATATTATTAGCAGAAACTCCCCTTCCTATTAAATAATTTTTTATTGAATTAGCCCTTTTAAGAGAAAGATTTAAATTATACTGCTCTGTTCCTATATAATCAGTATGTCCATCTATCTTTAGCTTTATATCTTTATTTTCAGCTAAAGCTTTTCCTAGAGTATTTAAACTCTCTTTTACTCCTTCCTTTACCTTTGAACTATCAAAATCAAATAAAATCTCTACTGGCATAGATAGCACTAAGTTATTCCCATCTTTTCTTATAACTACTCCCTCTTCATTGAAAACTATTATATCTTCGAGAGGTTTTTCAGTAGTTGTTACATCTTCTAAAATATATTGTGTTTCACTTTCTTTTATAGTTATCTCTTTAAATTGTCCCTGTGTTGAAGTACAACCTGCTATAACTCCAACTAAAGACAATACCATAAATATCTTTTTCATCTATACACCTCTTTAGAAAATTACAAACATAACATTCTTATCTGGTCTTTGCTCATTATACTTTTTATTTGGCTTACTTACAATCCAATCAAAAAGAAATTTTGCTTGCTCCTCAGTAGTTCTAATACATTTTCTTGTTCCTGTAAAAGTTCCTAATGTTCTCTCTTTTTGTTTCATAAAAAACTCTTTATTTATCTCTTCATCATAGTTAATAGGTGTTCCATGCAGATATCCTCCACCAGAAAATCTGATAGCAAATCTTGCATATCCCTCTTTTTCTCCTATCTCACTATTATATGGCATAATATACTTTGCCATAGGAGATATAAAAAATCCTTTTGGAGTTTCAAAACCTAACTTACTTTCTATTCCAGTTTTACTATAAACATATGAGATAACCTCCCATATACCTTCACTATTCTTTTCAAAAACTATCATATTTTGATTAGATACATCTATAGCAATAACTTTAAAAAACTCATTTTGTATCTTTGGATTCCTTGAAATAGATGAATTTGGAACAATTAACTCTTCTGGAATATTTGCTACTTTTACTCTTGAAGTAGTTTTTCCTTTTTCTATAACAGATAGTATTGATCTATCTGGAATATATATTTCTTCTCCATTGATAACAGAAGTTCCAATACTACTTTGATCTAAAGTAGTCCCATACTTATCCTTTTCTCTTTTAAAATTTTGGTTATTAGGATTAGGTATATATGAGTTAGTACTAGCTATCTCCCTTCCTAAAGCTCTTTGCTCCTTCATAAAATTTTCTAATTCTACTATTTTATCCATAGCTTTTTGGAATCTAAAAGTTCTTTTTCTAACTACATTAGCAGAAACATATCCTCTATTTCCTTTTGAATCCTCTACATAAAACCAAAGATTTCCATAATTTAATACTTTTTCTAAAGCAATTAATTTTGTATCATATGGATATTTTCCTATTATTTTTCCTGAAGTTGAAGGCAATTCTCTCATATTAGCTGTTCTAGCTCTTACAAAAACATAATCTAATACTTCTGGATGCTCTCCATATTTTTCATTTACAGCTATATTTTCAGGGATTTTATTATCATAGACTGCCATAGTTGACCAGTCTGATTGTCCAGAATAAGCCATAGCAATTATTCCTATAACTATTTGTAAAATAAAAATTTTAAAAATTTTCATAATATCAATATCACCTATCTAAAATTTTTTATACTATAATTGTAACATCAAAAAGCAGAGTATTCAAGTAAAATTAATTTTTTAAAATAAAAAAAGGAAAATTCTTTTTTCTGTAGAATATACAAAAAGTAGAAGGAGGAAATATTATGGAGAAAAATAACCTTGAAAATTATACTGAAATTTTAAAAAATCTTAATTCTTTTCCTATATTAGGAGCTTTTTCTAAGGACGAAGTTACAGAATTTTTATCCTATACAGAGATAACAAAAATTAAATCTGGAGAAAAAATCTTTTCACAAGGAGATTCCCCTGAAGCTATTTATCTTATAGCTGAGGGAGAAATAAAATTAGAATATGAGATTGATTCTAAAATTTACAATTTAAAAAATTATAAAAAAGGGGATTGTTTTGGACAACTAGCATTAATTGGAATAATGCCTTATTTAGCTACTTCTATTTGTGTAGAAGATACTACACTTATCTCTTTATCAAAATTCTCTTTTCATGCTCTCTCAAAAAATAATATTAAACTTTTTTCTAAATTATTACTTAATATAAGTAGAGAAATTTGTAGATATAATTATTATTTGACTGAATGTCTAGGAGAAGTTTTGAAAAAATAGTATAACTTTATTCAAAAAAAGTGTATAATATACTCAGCAATATAAAAAATTATAAATTACTTTAAAAATTGGAGGTTTAAAATGAAAAAGTATATGTGTGAAATTTGTGGATATGTATACGATCCTGCTGTTGGAGATGTAGAGCACGGTATCCCTGCTGGTACTCCTTTTGAATCATTACCTGAAGATTGGCTTTGCCCACCTTGTGGTGTTTCAAAAGATCATTTCTCAGAAGTTGTAGAGCATAACACTTCTGAAAAAGATTTATATGTTTGTGAAGTTTGTGGATATGTATACGATCCTGCTGTTGGAGATGTAGAGCACGGTATCCCTGCTGGTACTCCTTTTGCTGAAATTTCAGAGGAATGGGTATGTCCACCATGTGGAGCTGGAAAAAATCATTTTTCTAAAATGAAATTTTAATTAATAAATACAAAACTTTTAGGGAAACTGTTTTGTTATTATTAAAATAAGACAGTTCCTTTTATTATCCTAAAAATTAAATGAGGTTACTATGAATTCAATTTTTCAATACTTAAAGAGCAAATATCCAAAATCATTTTGGTTAATGTGTTTTACTATCACTTGGGAAAGATTTTCATATCACGGAATAGCAACTATTCTGGTTCTATATTTTACTACTGCTGTATCTAAAGGTGGAATGGGATTATCAATTATTGAAGCGACTTCTCTCTATGGTTTCTTTGTAGGAGTATTACATCTTACTCCACTAATTGGAGGTTGGCTTTCAGACTTCTATATTGGTCAACAAAAATCTATAATCTTAGGAGGATTTTTTATCTCTCTAGGTAATTTCTTACTGTTCTTTAGTAGAGGTGGAGATAAAAATATTCTATATCTAGGTCTATTGGGAATAATGATAGGAAATGGATTTTTTAAAGCTAATTGTACAAACCTTGTAGGAAATATCTATGCTGATAAAAAACCTAGCGAAAAAGAGATTGCATACAGTCTTTTCTATATGTTTATAAATCTTGGTTCATTCTTAGCTCCATTTACAGCTGGACTTATTGCTGATAAATTTATGGCTACTGTAGATCTCCAAGGAAATATTCTTAAATTTGGATATAGACCTATGTTTTTAGTATGTAGTATTATAGCTATTATTTGGACATTGTTATTCTTCTATCTAGCCCCTAAATTTTTAGGAGACTTAGGAAAGAAACCATATAAAAATACAACAAATAATAAAAACTTTACTCTTTCTTTTAATTTTTCTAAAGAGGAGATTAAAAATATAAAGTTGATGGGAATTATTTCTATCTTTGTTATTTTATTCTGGACAGCTTTCTATCAATCTTTTAGTTCTATTACTCTCTATGCTAGAGATCATGTAGATAGAAATTTGGGAAGTTTCGTTGTTCCAGTTCCTTGGTTCCCAGCTCTAAATGCGATATCAGGAATTATTTTTTCTCCATTTTTAGTTATTTTATGGGAGAAATTAAAAAAATATAAAGTAGATGCTCCTATAAAAATATCTGTTGGATTATTTTCTATGGGGATAGCATTTTTATTTATGAGCATCTCTTCACATATCACTAGAGATGTGTCAAAAGCTAATATGATTTTTATAGTTTTAGCTTTCCTATTTAATACTATATCTGAGCTTTGTACTGCTCCTGTTGGAATAGCTACTTTCAATAGGCTAGCACCTAAGCAACTCTCTACTATTTTTATGGGAATTTGGTATATGACTATGTGCTTTGGAAGTATTATCTCAGGAAAAATAGCTGGAGTAGTTCAAAATATAGGATTCTTTCCTCTATTTTCTACACTGACAATAGTTTTATTTATAGGTGGAGGAATCTTACTAATTTTAAGAAAGAAATTTTAATATAGTGGATAATTTTGCTATTTATTATAAAATAGTGAAATTATCCACTATTTTTATCTTCTCTATACCCCAATAATTCTTACTTTAAACTCACCCTCTAAAAACACTATTTAAAGAGCTCATAGCATCTAATTTTTTAGCCATATGTTTACTCCAAATTATAAAACCATACCCCTTAAAATTAATTTAAAAGAGTGGATATTGTAGTCTTAAATTGAAATCAAAAAATAAAAACATTTAATAATATAAAAGGAAAAAAGTTTACTTCCAATCGCTAGTGCTTACGCAATGCTCATTACAGTAAATTTTTTTCCTTTTCCTTTACTTCTCCTATATCACGATTTCAATTTAAGAAATTTACTATGAGAGAGAATAACATTCAAAAATGACAATATTATACTGATAAAGAAGTCATTCTTGAATTATTAATTTCTTAAATTGCAATAGCTCCTTTACATATCTAACTCTATATACTCAGTAATTATTTCAAACTCCTCTATATCTCTTCCATTTCTTTTTACTCTCTCTATCATTGACAACTTATAATTTTCTAACTGCTCCTCATCATACTTACCTGTTTTATAGTCAGCTATATAGATAATCCCTTTTTCTTTCTCTGTTGGTAGCTTTATCATCAATCTATCTATTCTAAAATTTCTATTCTCTCCATCTATTTTAAGATATGTTGGATACTCTCTATATATAAAGTCCCAATGGGTATCAAAAATATTTCTACATCTCTCATAAATATAATCTATATTCTCTTTAGAAAGTAACTCATTCATCTCTTTTTCCCCAACTACAGAGATATATTTAGCATAGGTAAGCTTTTTAGATAGCTCTATCTCTTTTTCTTCCCAATGTAAAATATTTTCTAAGAAATAGTGTATAATTATTCCTCTTACTCTTTTTCCTTCTATCTGAAGAGTATGAGAATATATCTTATTTATTCCCTCTCTTTGATTTTCCTCTTTATCACTCTTATGGGCAACTATTGGAGTAGAGAGTTTCATATCATATTCTATTCCTTTTAAATTATCTTCTTTTTCTACCTTGTTTAAAATTACCTCTCCTCTATCTCTATTTTTTAATAAAGTTGCGAAATTAGAATTTTCTATATCCTCTATCTTTTCTACCACTACAAAAATATTATTTTTAGGACGAGTAAGAGCAACATAGAGATTATTTATCTCCTCGTGCTCCCATTTCAATCTCTTTTCCTCTAGATAATCTATCTCTTCTACACTTTCTAAAATATTATTAAATTTATTATCTGTTATCAGATAAGATTTTACTTGGGAATAGTTTTTATCCATCTCAAAATAAAACTCCATTCCCTTATCTCCACTATTTCTTGGTTTACTAGGAATAAAATAAAATAGTGTATCAAACTCTAATCCTTTAGATTTATGAATTGTCATAAGAGAGATTGTATTACTACTTCCAGCTGATATCTTTTTAAATTTCTCTTTTTGATTATTTTCCTCGTATTCAATCAGAAAATCATTAAAATATCTATACTCCTTAAGCAGTTTATAAAATCCAAAGATATTTAAAGTATCTTCATCATTTTGAAATCTATTTCCAATCCCTATTCTAAGTAACATCTCATAGGTTAAAAACTCTGTTTCTCCACAGTGATTAGTATAATTTATGTAGATATCCTTTAAAGTAGAAAAAATATCCTCTTCTATATCAATAGAGCCATCACTGTACAAATAACTCTCTACCTCATCTCTTTTTTTAATTATCTCTTTTAAAGTCGGAGCTGAGATATTTACTAAATCTGAACGTAAAAAATCTAGTAGTGATAAAAAATCTTTTTTTACAAGCCAAGAGATAAGAGCATAGATTCCACCTATTCCTCTGCTCTCTATTATACTTGTATCAGACTCTAAAGTATATGGTATTCCTCTCTCTCCCAATGAAAAAGCTATTCTCTCTAAAGTTTTTTTAGTTCTAGCCAAAATTCCTATACCACTGTAATTAGTTGAGAAGTTTTTCTCTATCTCATCTATCATAACTTCAAGAGTCTCTCTCTCCTCTTCTTCAGTAAGAAGTTTTATAAAACCTGACTCTTCACTCTCTCTATACCCTACACTATTAAATTTCCAATCACAATTAGGAGGATATACATCTACACTTTTATCAGCTATATCCCTAAAGACTTCATTTGTATACTCTACTATATTTTTTTTACTTCTAAAGCAGGTATCTAACTCTTCCTCTTCTCCATCTATTATCTGAGCAAGATTTTCAAAAAGTTTTTTCTCTCCTCCTCTCCAACCATAGATACTCTGTTTCTCATCTCCTACACAGATGATATTCTCACTCTTATCTAAGATATTTTTCAGTATTCTCCACTGTAAAATACTTGTATCTTGGAATTCATCTATAAATACACTTCTAAGTCTACCATCTATAATCTCAAAAAATTCCTCAGTAAGCCCATTTTCATCTATAAATCCAAGCTCTTTTTCTTCTAAATATTTAAAGGTATAGTTATTTATATCTGTATGAGTAAATCTCTTCTCTCTAAATTTTATCTCATCATAGATAGTATAGATTTTCTCAATGGTTTGCAAAAGTTTCTCCTCATATGGAATTACAAGTCTGTTGTACATCTCTCTTCCAAGATTATCTTTAAACTCCACATATAGATAGTTTAAATCCTCAAGTTGAGAGTCTATATCCCCTTTTTTAGATTTTACCTTCACACCACTCCAAAATTTATCCTTAAGAAAAATATTATAATTTTCCTTTAAATACTCTCCCTTATCCTTTGAAGAAAAATATCCCCTATAATCTTTTTTTACCAAATCATCAAAGGGCTTTCCCTTTATCCCAGCTATCTCTTTTAAAATCTCTTCCTGCTTTTCTAGTATTGGAAGAGCTGGTTTATAATCAAGAGGTTCTTTCTTTTCTAAATTTTTTCCTAGGAGAATCATCTTCCATCTTTGATTTATAATATTTCTAATAAGCTCCACATACCTATCCATATCTTTTTCGCTATTATCCTCTAAAAAACTTTTAAAAAGGTTGAAGTCCTCTCTATTTTCAAAAAGTTTTTCAAAGGTTCTAATAAGGATTTTCCTATTCTCCTCTTCATCTACTATCTCATATGAGTAGATTTTTAGATATGGAGCTATTGCCTTTTTAAAGATGGTATTAGTAAATGAGTCTATTGTGTAGATTTTTAATTTATCTTTATTCTCAACAATATTTTTATAAATCTTTTTTACTTTGGATATCTCAAAAGAAAAAACATCTCCATATATATTTTGAAGATTTTTCTCTATCTCAACTCTTTTCTCTTCACTTTCACAAATCTCTTTTAAAAATTTTAAAATTCTCTCTTTAATCTCTGCAGTGGCTTTTTTTGTAAATGTCATTACCAAAATATCTTTAAAATCTATTCCCACCATAAGAGAGGCTATATATTCAAGAGATAATCTATATGTCTTTCCTGTTCCAGCACTTGCCTTCAATATCAATTTTTTTCCCATTACTCTCTACCTCTTCCACAGATATTATAATACTCACAGGTTGTACAAGGCGTTTTCTTCTCTGCCCTCATATATTCTTGAGAGTCTACAAAATTTTTTATATTTTCCTCTAATTTCTCCCTTGTAAGAACTACCTTATCCTCTCTCTCTATCTTTCCTTTCCAAGCATTAAATACCAATTTTTTAGCTTGTCCAGACTCTCCATACAGTATTATTGTATAGTAATCTAACTGTCCATCTTGCTTATTTCCCGTCTTATAATCTATTATCTCGTTACCTATCTCACTCTCTATTACCAAATCTGCTCTTCCTCTCAGATATACATCTATATCTCCAGAATAAAATGGAGTATTTTCATAGGAACTCTTCTCACTTTGAAATCTTTTAATAGCTATCCCCTCATAGTTTGCTTTTAAATCTTTAAAAAATCTCACTATATTTCTACTTATTATAGGTATCATTATTTCTTCAGAATAGTTGTCCATATGTAGAGGTATCTTAGCTCTCTCCTTTTTAAAAGCTTTTTTCATTCTTTCTTCCACTTCAGAATACTCTACCTCTCCTATTCCATCTTGTAAAACTTTTTTCCAAATAGAGTTTACATACTCTTCTAAAACTTTATGCACTATTATTCCTAAGACTCTACTACTGATATCTTTATCCTCATATTTTAGACTATGAGTTAATCCCTCTATATTAGAGAAATAAAAACTAAGTGGACATTTTATAAGATTATCATAGTCATAAGCTCCTATTTGAAGTTTTCCCTCTTTGAAATCCTCAGAATCTTTTATGTATCTTTCATCACTACTTTGAGAATATCCCAACTCCACCCCTACTAGAGATTTTTTTAGCATATTGATACTATTTCTATTTTGTACAGGAGTTTTTAAAAGAGGTAGGGAGTATTTCAATATTATCTCCTCTAAAAATGGAGATATCTCTACACCTTTCTCTTCATCTTTCTTAGTAAAGATTACACAATCTTTTCCGCTAAATATAGCTTGAAAAAATCTATATCTCTCTATCTCTCTTTTCTCCTCTTTTGTGGTAATACCTAGTTCTTTTCTCTGCTTCTCTGTTAAAATTAGATTATCATTTAAATTTTTAGGTAGATACTCATCTGTTATATTTAAAAAATAGTTGATATCCTTATGCTCCTCACTATATCTTACAAAGTCCATTCCCTTTATAAGAACGATATCTTGTCCATATTTTATATTACTCTTTATTGTTAAATCCTTCATATATTGGATAAGAAGTCTATAGAGAGATATTCCCATCTTATCTCCAAAATACTCATTGAAATTAGAGTGAATTTTCATTACCTCATTACTTTTTATTATCCCAAATATTTCAAAAAATTTATCAAAAATATCTGTATTATCCAGATTCTCCTCAATAAATCTTTCCATCTTTATATGCTCTTTAAAATAGATATATAGCTCATTGGTATTGGAAATATAGGTAATACTCTCTATATCAAAGATAATCTCATTTAATTTCTCTAAAAAATCCAGTGGCATATTTTTCTCAAACCACTCCTCTTGTAAGATTTTTCTTGAGATATACTTATACCCTTCCATAGCACAACTATTTAAAAGATTAAACTCCACTTCACTTATATTATAATAATCTTTAAATATTCTCTCTTCAAAAGCAGAAAGAAACTTAGAGATTTGATAGACTCTTCCTAACTTTCCCTCTTCACTTGATATTATATCTAACTGAATATTTAAAAATTTATATAGTTTTGTATCGTTCATTGTAAAATTTTGTGATGGAACAAAGTAGCTAGGAAAGATTTTTGAGAAAATATTTCTTTCAGGAGCTGGAGAGTATATCTCATATTTTTCTATTTTTTTTAGATAAATCAGCGATAAAGCCTCTTCTAACTCATCTTTAAATTGATATATCTCTATATTTTTTATTTTCTCTGGAATGGTTACTCTATTTATTTTAAACTCTTCCTCATTAAAATCTCCCTTTTTCATCTGTATAGCTATCTCTATATCTTTTTTACTGCTCAACTCTTTTATAAGCTCTATATATATTTTAGGAAACTCCACCATATCTACAAATATTATCTTACTAAAGTTCTCTAACCATATATCTCTATAATTTTCTCTTCTCTCTAACCAATCACTTGGAAGATAGTTATACTCCTCACACAATTTATCAAAGAATTTTTTTATCTCTGAAAAATATCCTAAATATTTTTTTTGCCAATGGGAATATTTACTTAACTCTTCTACCTCATTCACCAATAGCTCTCTATAATAAGTAAAAAAATTGTTAGCTATATCTATCACATCATAGTAAGTAACTATCCCTAGCTCATCTTTTATATTTTGTGGTATACACTTGAAAAAGGCTAAGATTCTCTTAGCCTCTTTTAAAATAATTTTATCTGTATAAAAAATTCTATCCTTGAACTCTTCCATAGTTATAAGAGTTGCTGACTCCTCAAAGAGCTTTTCTGACATCTTTTTAGAAAAGATATCCTTCATTCTGTTATCTGAAAATATATAGAGCTTTTCTCTTTCCTTTTCATCTTTTCTAGAATAAACATCTATGAATTTTACTCCATAATCTATATATCTAAAATTTATACCCATACACCTCTCCTATACACTTACATAGCTCCATTTTCCTTTTTTGAATACTCTATAACAAGCCATACTTCTGAAAGCCAAGTCTATTGTCATAACTATCCAAGCTCCAGAAAGTCCTGTATCTATCTTATATAGGAAAAAATATGTAAGTGGTATTCTTATTACATACATACCTATTGTAGTTATCCAAAGTACAGCCTTTGTATCTCCAGCTCCTCTTAAACAACCACTCAAAACCATTGATACAGCTTGGAAAGGTTGACAGATAGAAACAAGTCTAAGTGCTACTGTTGCCATCTCCTTTATCTCTGGCTCATCAGTAAACATATAGATAATAGTTCCTGGCAAGATAAAAAACATCAACCCAAATATTGACATAGCAAATATAGCCAAAGTTGTAGTAGCTAATGCATCTCTATGGGCGTCTTTAGCCGAACCTTTTCCTAATTGTTGTCCTACTAGAGCTGTTCCAGCCACAGCAAATCCAAATCCCATATTATATGAAAATGATTCAGCTGTAAGAGCTATCTTGTGAGCTGTATATGCCATAGTTCCCAAGGATATTACCATCATCTCAAATATTAACATACCAATTCTAAATACCCCTTGCTCAATAGCTGCTGGTATTCCAACTTTTAAAATTCTTATGGACATCTTCTTATCAAAAACTTTTAATTTTGTAAAGGTATAGATACCCAAAACCTTTTTGTAAAGAATGTGGTGTATATAAAGATACAAGTTATCATTCCACGAGAAATTGTTGTAGCTATTCCAGCTCCCATTACTCCCCAACCAAATACGAAAATAAATAGATAGTTAAATAAAATATTAGAAAAAATACTTAAAATATTAGCTATCATTGGCATATTGGCCTTAGATATAGACCTATAAGCAGCAAAAAATACCACATTAAAACATAGAAATGGCATACCCAATAGAACTGTTGAATAGTATTGGTTTGTCATAACTAAGTTCATATCATCTGCTCTTCCTACTAGCTCCAATGTTTTCTCTCTAAATATAAAAAGAAGTAAAGTGATTCCCAAAGAGATCGGAATAGAGAGTATCAAACTTTGAGCTAAAGCATTTTTCCCCTCTTTTCTATCTCTAGAACCATAGGCACGACTTACTAGAGCAGTAGTACCTATACTTACAGCAAAAAAGATAGGAGTTACAGCATTCAATGGGGCATTTCCTACTCCAACAGAACTAATAGCCTCTGGTCCAAGCCTACCAACCATAAGCATATCAAAAAATCCCAATAGTGTCTGTGCAAATAAATCAGCAATAGCTGGTAGAGCTATTGTCATAATAGCAGCAAATACCTTTTTATTCCTTCTCCACTCTTTTAACAAATCCATTTGTAATCATCTCCCAAATTCTTTAGTTAATATTTTCTGTACTATTTTTTCTAGTTACTAAAAGTTGGTCTATCTTAAATCTATCTACATCTACCACTTCAAATGTATAATTTTCAAAATCTACTACAGCTCCTTTTTTAGGTATACTTTTCAACATATACATCATAAATCCTGCAATAGTTTCATATGTATCCTCTTCAGGAAATTTTTCTATATCATCTAAAACTTTTTTTACATCCTCTACTGGAGTAGCTCCATCTATAAGCCAAGAGCCCTCTCCTCTAGCTATTATCTGTTCATCAAAATTTTGATGTACTATATCTCCCATAAGAGTATTAACTACATCATTTAAAGTAATCAATCCCACTACTAATCCATATTCATTTAAAATTATAGCAAAGTCATCTCTTGCTTCGTTAAATCTATCTAAGGCTTCTGATAAAGTCAAAGTATTTGGAATTACTAAAAGATTTTTATTATAAATCCCTTTAATATTTTTTAATCCCTCTACTTCCCCATTTAATATTTTAGGTAAAATATCTTTAGAGCTTACATATCCCAATATTGAATCTATATCATTTTCACAAACTAAAAATTTTGAGTGAGGGTTATTAGCTATTTTATCCTTTATACTCTCCTCTTCCTCATTTATAGTTAAATATACTATACTATCTCTAGTTGTCATTATAGAGGATACCCATCTTGACTCCAATTCAAAAATATTTTCTATAAGTGAGTGTTCTTTTTTCTGTACTACTCCTGCTTCTGCTCCAGCATCTACCATAGCAAAAATATCATCATATGTAATACTCTCCTCTCTTACCAAAGGAATTCCAAAAAGCTTAAAAATAAAATTTGCTGTCCCATTAAAAATTAAGATAAGAGGTTTTACTATCTTTATCAATACACTCATAGGAGCAACTATCACTGTGGATATTTTCTCTGGTGATACCATTGCCATACGTCTTGGCACTAAATCTGCAAACTCTATAAAAAATCCTGTTATCAATAGAAAAGATATCACTTCCCCTATAAATTTAGAATTTGATGAAAGTGCTGGGATATACCCTTGGATAAAACTCTCTATATATGGTGCTGCTATTCCATCTCCCACTATACCTGCTAATATAGATACAGCATTTGTCCCTATCTGTACAGCTGTAAAAAAATCTCCAGATGCACGTTGTATCTTCATTACCTTTAAAGCGTTTTTACTTCCCTCATCTGCCATCACTTGTAATTTTAATTTTCTAGCAGAAGCGAGAGATATTTCACTTATTGAGAGGAACATACAAATCCCCATCAATATTATTATCAAAAAAATTCTCATTCCTATACTCATATTACTCTCCTTCTCTAATAAAATTTAAATTTTTAATATTTCACTTTAGAGGAGAGAGGTCACTGTTACAATTAAAATATGGTTTATCTTCATAAATTTCTCCTTACTCTCTATAAAAAAAATATTTTTTATGCTACAATACTTCTGTAATATAATTATAACATATTTTAAAAAAACTTGCATTGAATTTAAGGAGGTTTGATGTCGTATTTAGAGATTTTAGGAATGATAGGATTGGGGCTTGGGTGTGGCCTAAGTAAATTAGGAATACCAGCTGCTTTAGTATTTTCTCCTATCTTAGCTAGTGTATATGGAGGAAAGGCATCTGCTGGAATAATTATTATTCCAGTTATTGTCTCTGACCTTATAGTTATGTATCTATATAGAAAAGATGTAGAAAAAAAAGTACTATTTAAAATACTTCCTCTTACAGTTTTAGGAATTATTGTAGCTGTTATCTTTGGTAACAATATCTCTGATGAGATTTTTAAAAAAAGTATGGGAATCATTATCTTAATTATAGGTACTCTCACTTTATTAAAAAGTCTTAAAATAGATTTTTCAAAATTAAGTTTTCTTTTTGGATTTTTAGGAGGAATAGCTGCTTTTATTGGAAATGTTTCTGGTCCAATGATGAGTATATATCTTCTTAATATTAAAATGGATAGAGATAAATTTTATGGTACAAGAACTTGGTTTTACTTTATAGTAAATATTATCAAGGCAACTTTATATGTTTTAGTTTTAAATAATATCCATCTTGAAACTTTTAAACTTACAAGTGTAGCTATCCCATTTGTTTTTGTGGGAGTTTTTGCTGGAAAATATTTTGTTGAAAAAATGAATCAAAATGTTTTTGAAAAATTTATTCTAATTGTTAGTTTAATAAGTGGTTTAAAATTAATATTTTTTTAATGAGGAGAAAAAATGATTATAAAAGAGAAAGAAAATCAAATAGCAGCTTTAATCTACATTCTTTTTATGGGATTTGGTTATCCGCTCATTCGTTATATAAGCACAATTTTTCAAACAGTTAATACTAATGCTCTTATGTTTTTAGCTGGAGGATTACTTTTTATATCTGTTTCAAGTTTTAAATTTAAATCTGAACTTTTGAAATTGAAAAATAATTTTAGATTATTTCCAAGACTTATACTTATAGCTTTTCTTACAGCAGGAAATATGTATTGTTTTGTAGGGGGACTTAGTAAAACTTCTGCTCTTGCTGGAAGTATATTTGGAATTTTAAGTATGCCTTTTTCTGTTATTATTGCTGGAATAATATTTTTAGATGAGAGAGAAAAAATAAAAGAGCTTCACTTTATTTTTGGTGGTATTATTGCTCTTTTAGGTTCATTTATCTTTGTTTTAAATGGAGCTAATAAAAGTTCATCTAGTTCAGATTTTTTAACAGGAATACTTCTCCTTGCTGGAACAGTAATCATACAAGCAATACAAAGTTTTGTGGTAAAAGATACAGCTAAACATATACACTCTATGGTTATCAGTAGTTGTTCATCTATATTGACAAGTATTCTATTTTTTACTATCTCCATTTTCAGTGGAAATATTACAGAGTTACTCTCTGCTTCTGCTGATAAAATTGTAATAGTTCTTCTTACAGGAATGTACTCAATATTTGTAGGAATGGTTATGACTTTCTTTATCATACAAAAACAGGGAGTAGTAGTTCTAAATGTTTTAAAACTTACTATCCCTCCTGCCACTGCTATTATAGGATATCTTTTCCTACATGAAAAAATTAGCTTAATTCAAGGATTAGGAGCTGCTCTTGTACTTGTAGGTTGTATTGTAGCTCTTAGAAGAAAGAAGTAAACTAATTTTGTATTTGAAATTATATATTTTCTATGATATAATAGGTAGAATTAATTTAAAAACGGAGGAAATAAATGTCATTACCAAATTGTCCAAAATGTAATTCTGAATATGTATATGAAGATGGAAACTTATTAATTTGTCCAGAATGTGCTTATGAATGGACTTTAGAAAGTGAATCAGAAGAGGAAGAAACAAAAGTTATAAAAGATGCCAATGGAAATATCTTACAAGATGGAGATACAGTTACTGTAATAAAAGATTTAAAAGTTAAGGGTAGCTCTCTTGTTGTAAAAATAGGTACTAAGGTAAAAAATATTCGACTTGTAGATGGTGATCATGACATTGATTGCAAAATTGATGGAATTGGAGCTATGAAATTAAAATCTGAATTTGTTAAAAAAATTTAATAAATCTTAATTATAAAAAGAGTTATTCTGGTTAATGTTGCTACCAGATAATAGCTCTTTTTTTATTTACAGTTATCTAATTTTTATTTGATTTTTAGAATTTACACCCCTTCATTTTTATGCTAAAATATTAAATTATCTGATATAATTTTTAATTTTATTTTATCAAAAGGGGAGATTTTATGAAAGAGTTTAATTTTGCTATCAAACAAACCTTTCCTATATTTTTTACTTATCTTTTTATAGGAATAGCTTTTGGAATTTTGATGGGAGATGCTGGTTATCCACCTTTTCTATCACTTGTAGCTGGATTTTTTATCTATGCTGGTTCATTACAAATAGTTATGGTTTCTCTGTTACAAGCTCATGCTCCGCTTATTACAGTAGCTATTATGAGTTTTTTTATCAATGCTCGTCATATTTTTTATGGGGTAGCTTTCATAGAAAAATTTCGTAAAATGGGTTGGAAATATCCATATATGGTTTTAACCTTAACTGATGAAACATACTCTATTCTTTGTTCTGTAAAGTATGAAGAAAATTTAGATAGAGAAAAAGTAGATTTCTATATCTCATTTGTAAATCACATGTATTGGATTTTTGGTTGTATATTAGGAAGTTATTTAGGGAATTTTATTCCTTGGGATATGAGAGGAATTGATTTTTCAGCAACAGCTTTTTTCCTATATATAGTTGTTAGTCAATGGAAGAATTGTAAAAGTAAAATCCCTGCTCTCACTGGATTATTTTCCTCTCTCTTCTTCTACATTATTTTAGGAGCAGATAGGTTTTTAATCCCAGCTTTATCTCTGACAGTAGTTATTTTGACAATTTTAAAAGAAAAAATTGGAGTGGAGTAATTATGGAAAATTTAACATATATAATCTTAGTAATTTTCATAGCAGCTATTGTAACTTGGCTCACTAGAGCAATCCCTTTTCTAATCTTTGGAAATAGAGAGTTACCAGAAAAAGTAAAATATCTAGGTGGAGTTCTCCCACCTGCTATTATGATTATTTTAGTAGTTTATTGCCTACGTAATATAAATTTTAAAAATATCAATAGTTTTCTTCCAGAGTTAATAGCTTGTATAGTTGTTATAATCTCACCTAAATTAAAATTAAATATGTATATGACAATTATTCTAAGTACTTTTTGTTATATGCTTTTAATTCGTATAATTTAATATTAAAATAATCTTAGAAATTTAAAAAATCAAGAATAACTTTCATTTCATTATTCTTGATTTATTTTACTTTATTTTAATTTCTTAAATTATAACAGCCTTTTTATTTTGTTACTTTAGAATATTCGGCTGCACTTTCTCCAGCTATTTTTCCAAATACAGTTATATCTGTCATAGCGTTTCCACCTATTCTATTTGCTCCATGTACTCCACCAGTGATTTCTCCAGCTGCATATAATCCTTTTATTACTTTTCCATCAGCTGTTAAAACTTCAGCAGAAGTATTGATAGAAACTCCTCCCATTGTATGGTGCACAGCAGGTGAAACCTCAATAGCATAGTAAGGAGCTTTTATTAGCTCTCTAGGTAGGATGTTTTTATTAAACTCAGTATCTTTTCCAGCTTTTACATATTCATTGTATTGTTTCATAGTTGCAACAAGATTTTTTCCGTTGATTCCAACTTTTTTAGCTAATTCTTCTAAACCATTTCCAGAGATAGCATATCCTTTATTGATATATCCATTGATAGCTCCAAGTTTTTCTCTTACTGTCTCATCAAATACTAAGAAAGCACTCTTTCCTTCTTGCTCTAATTCAGCTTTAGAAACAACGTCTCTAGTCTCTAATTCATTAATAAATCTCTTACCATCTCTATTTACAAGGATAGCTCCCTCTCCTCTTACAGCCTCAGTTATCATAGCTGTATTGTTGTGTACAACAGTAGGGTGAGTTTGGATTTCAGTCATATCTACTAGTGCTCCACCAACAGATTCAACCATAGTAATTCCCTCTCCAGTGATAGCAGGGCTATTTGTTGAACCAAATCCTTTTAATTCAGGCTTATATTTTTCTACCATTGCAGGGTTAGCTCCAAATCCTCCAGTTGCCATTACCACTGCCTTAGCTTTGATAGTATAAGTTTTTCCTTTGTGTTCTACTTTAACTCCTACTACTCTATCTCCCTCTTTTAGTAACTCTTTTACTGTGCTTTCAGTTCTAATATCTATTCCTTGTTTTTCAGCTGTTTCAGAAAGAGCAGCAACTATCATAGGTCCTACAGCTTTTCCACCAGTTGGTCTATGGATTCTTTTTACACTTTGTCCTCCTGTATAAGTAACCTCTGTTAAATCAGCTCCTCTATCTACTAACCAAGTGATTATCTCTCCAGAATTCTCTGTCATAGTTTTTAATAATTCAGGATTATTTTTATTTTTTCCACCTTTTAAAGTATCTTGATAGAATAATTCAGCACTATCCTCTACTCCTAATTTCTCTTGTAATTTTGATTCAGCAGCATTGATTCCAGCAGTTGCGTAGTTAGTATTTCCTCCTAACATAGCCATCTTTTCAAGAAGTATTACATTTACTCCCTTTTCTTTAGCAGAGATAGCAGCTGTAAGTCCAGCTCCTCCCCCACCTACTACTACTACATCTGTTGTTGTGTCAGCTACTACTACCTCTTCAGCTTTAGCTGGAGTCTTAGCTTTTAAAGTGATTCCAGCAGCAGCCACAGCAGCATCTACAGCCTCTTTTATTCCTTCACAAGTATATGTTGCTCCAGCTACATTGTCAACTTCTGTACTTTGAGCGGCAACTATGTCTTTAGTTATTTGTTTCATTGCCTTTTTAGTAAAGTTAGTTTCTTCATGTTCTACTACTTCTACATTAGTAATTTCATTCCCCTCATAAGTAACTTTTACTTTAATATCCCCTTTATATCCGCTACCAATACCTTCAACAGTAGCTCCATAAGTTGTTGTAAAAAGAAGAGATAATGCAGATATCATGCATATCAGTCTTTTTTTCATAAAAAATACCTCCCAATTATTTTATTATATATTACATGTATTATAATTATAATATATTCGTAAATAGTTGTCAATGATTATAAAATGTTATTAATGTAGTTTTTTAATAAAATTAATTTCTTATTTTTTCTTAAAAGTAAAATTATAATTTCTTTAAGTAAAAAAAGAAGAAAGCTCTATACTTTCTTAGTGAAATATATAGTAAACTTTCTTCTAAAATAAATTATACTAAATCAAACTTTTTTAAATCTTCATCTACAGTAGTAATTCCACCTATTCCAAAATTTTCTACTAAAACTTTGGCTACATTTGGTGATAGGAAAGCTGGTAAAGTTGGTCCTAAGTGAATATTTTTTACTCCTAAGTATAATAGAGCTAGTAAAACTATTACAGCTTTTTGTTCATACCAAGCTATATTATATACTATTGGTAATTCATTTACATCATTCAATCCAAATACCTCTTTTAATTTTAGAGCTATCACAGCTAATGAGTAAGAGTCATTACATTGTCCAGCATCTAATACTCTTGGAATTCCATTTATATCTCCTAAATTTAGTTTATTATACTTATATTTAGCACAACCAGCTGTTAAAATTATTGTATCCTTTGGTAATTTCTCAGCAAACTCTGTGTAGTAATTTCTACTTACCATTCTACCATCACAACCAGCCATTACTACAAATTTTCTAATTGCTCCAGATTTTATATTCTCTATAACAGTATCTGCTAAAGATAGAACTTGATTGTGAGCAAATCCTCCAACTATCTCTCCTTTTTCTAATTCAGTAGGAGCTTGACAAGTTTTTGCTAACTCTATTATTTCAGAAAAATCTTTTGTTCCATCTTCATTTACTTTTACTTTTTTCCATCCTGGATATCCAGCAGCATTAGTTGTAAATACTCTATCTTTGTAACTTGCTTCTGCTGATGGAGGAACTATACAGTTAGTTGTAAATACTATTGGACCATTAAATTTTTCAAACTCCTCTTTTTGTTTCCACCAAGCATTTCCATAATTTCCAAAGAAATGAGGATATTTTTTTAACTCTGGATAGTAATGTCCTGGTAACATCTCAGAGTGAGTATAGATATCTACTCCACTATCTACACTTTGCTCTAGTAATTGTTTTAAATCATTTAAATCATGTCCAGATATTAATATTCCTGGTCTTGTCCCTACTCCTATATTTACTTTTGTAATTACTGGATTTCCAAAAGCAGAAGTATTTGCTTCATCTAATAGAGCCATAACTTTTACTCCATAGCTTCCACACTCTAATACAAGTGCTGTTAACTCTTCTCCTGTTAGAGAATCATCTTCAGTTGCTAATAACCCCTTTTCTATAAAAGCAAATATCTCATCTTGAGTTTTTCCTAAATTCATAGCATGCTCAGCATAAGCACTCATTCCTTTTAATCCATAGATTAATAACTCTCTAAGAGATTTTACATCTTCATTTTCTGTTCTTAATATTCCTACTTTTTTCTCATTAGAAAACTCTACTATCTCCTCATCAGTTTCTGCTTGCCAATTTACTAAATGAGAAAACTTTTCTACCTCTTTTTTATTTTCTTCATTTAATGATAACTCTAACTCTTTTCTAATTTTTATTCCTTTTCTTATCTCTTCGATTATAGCATTATCATCAAAGTTAGCGTTTGTAATTGTTATAAATAGAGAATTGATTAAGTATCTATTTATCTCTTGTGATACTTTTCCCTCTTTTCTAAGAATTGAGCTATAAAGAGCTACTCCCTTTGTTGTATATATTAATAGATCTTGTAATTTTGCTGTCTTTGCTGTTTTTCCACAAACTCCTATTACTGTACATCCTTTTCCTTGAGCTGTTTCTTGACATTGGTAACAAAACATTTTATTATTACACATATTCTCCTCCTGTTATCTGAATTTTTCTTTACTTAGATAGGTATATAATACTCTATTTTTTAAAAAAAATCGGTAACCTATGTTACCAAATTTAATATTTTTTTGATAGATAAAAAATCTATTGACAAACTCCCTAAAATAGTATATCATAAATGAATAAAGTAGATGCCTGGATGGCGGAATGGTAGACGCGACGGACTCAAAATCCGTTTCCCCTAAAGGAGTGAGGGTTCAAGTCCCTCTCTAGGCACCACTAATAAATATAGTGTGATAATTGGGGGGCTGTTGCAAATTAATGATTTTTAATCATTAGTTTGCAACATTTTTTATTTTGATGTAAAAAAATAGAAATCATTTTATTGATTCCTTAAAATTTTTCATATCTTATTTATTTTTAGGCAATACAAAAAAACATCCCTCTTTTTTTATTTTTTACGCCCTTTTTAAAGGATGAAGTGTTGTTCCTTTTTTATTAGTTTTTCCTCTTTGGATTAAGCGATTTAAATTATACCCTAGACAAAATAAGCAAATTTCTCTTAATACTCTATTTTTTCCTCGAACTTTTAATTTTCTTAATTTCATATTTTCTTTTAAAACTGCAAATGCTCCCTCTACTTGAATACTTCTATTCATTCTTAAACATTTGCCATAAGCGCTTGATATATTTTCTTGAGATTTTTTAGATAACATTCTAAACTTTACATTGTAACCTATTGTCTTTTGTGTTTCTGGATTAAAAAAATATTGTCTTTTCCCATTTTTACTTGAATAAAGAAATTTTAATTCTAAACCATCTTTTCTAAAAAGTTTGTTTTCTTCATAGTCATATATTAAATTTTCAACTTTATTTAAATCTTTTTTAAATTTTCTAGTTTTTAATTTTTCAAAATATATTGGCTTTATGTATGAAGTATATCCTAGTTTTTCTAAATATTCATAATTGTCTATACTTTCATAGCCAGCATCAGCTACTATATTTTTAATATTTAAATCTAGTAATTTGATTTTTTCCAAAAAAGGAATTAGAGTTTTTGAATCAGAAGGATTTGAAAAAATATCATAAGCACAAATATATTCACTTACAACTCCAATTTGCAGATTATATCCTGGTTTTAATTGTCCATTTCTCATGTAGTCATCTTTCATTCTCATAAAAGTAGCATCTATATCTGTTTTTGAATAGCTGTTTCTCTCTTTTAAATTTTGAAAATGTTTTGAATATTTTTCATATCTTTCTAAATATTCAGCGCATAGTTCAAAATATTTTTGTTCTTTTGATTTTCGTTTTCCACGTCCATGAACAAAATTAATATTTAAATTTTCAAGATAATGATAAATTTCAAAAAAAGAAGATAAATTAGAATTAAATTCTTGATTGAAATCAAGAACAAGAGCTTGAATTTTATCATTAAGTTTATTCCAATAATTTTTGACAGATTTTTTCCAAACGAAAGAATATCTATTAGCATAGGCTTCAATTTTAGTACCATCAATGTAAATATTATCAGTAGAGATATCTTCCATTTTAAAAATTTTTTTAATAAATTGTTCAAATAGATCAGGAAGTAAATGCTCAATTTTATTCAAAAATCTAGAAATAGTAGAATGATCAGGAAGAGTAGAATCTTGTAAAAGAAATCTAAACTTAATATTTTCTAGACAAGCATTTTCAATATCACGAGTAGAATAAATACCTCTAGAATAAGCATAAAGAATGATAGCAAACATTCTAACAGGATGTACCTTAGTTTTGTAAGAAAATACTTTCAAAAGTTTAGTAAAATCCATATCCACCAAAATGGCGCTAAGTTTTCTTACAGGGTCATCCTCAGAAATATGATATTGTAAAAGATTAAAAATTTTAGGTTGAATTAAATTAAAATACGTGTTATTATTAATTGGGTTTTTCATAGGTATATTGTATTAGAAATTTGAAAAAATTTCGAGTACTTTATACCTTTTTTAATGTAAAAAGAAAAAAGCTAAAGAGAGAAAAAAGCTCTTCAGCTAATTTCAAAGGTTTGGGCTATTTAAATTTGCAACAGCCCCATTTTTTATAATTATAATATTTTTATTTAAAATCTACAAATATAATTTTAAGATTTTTTATGTCTTTATAATTAAGAGGTAAATTTTAAGGAAAAATTTTAAAAGTATTATCTATTGTCAATATACTGAAACTTCAAATTTTTGTACTTATTCTGTAATGATAATTTATGATACTTGGGTAGAGAAAGCAAAAAATGAAAAAGAAAATAACAGAGGTTTAGAATTATAAATAGAGAAATTTAGACTAGAGTAGATGAAGAGGAAGATTAAGAATTTATATAAAAATATAAATATTAAAAATAAAAGTTGGATATAAAAATATAATATATTATATTAATAAAGTATATTTTTATTTTTAAATAATTTGTATATGGAGGGATAGAATGATATTTGATTTAGTTGGCATTGGAGCAGGACCATTTAATTTGAGTTTAGGAATACTTCTTAAGGATACTGCATTAAAAAGTTTATTTTTGGATAAAAAAACAGATTTTTTTGGCATCCTGGAATGAAATTAAAATTTGCAACTATACAAAATAGTAATTTGAAAGATTTAATAAGTTTGGTTAAACCTACAAGTGAATATTCATTTTTTAATTTTTTATATGAAACAGGAAGATTAGAATCACATATAATTGCAAATTTTTCATTTACTTTAAGATGGGAATATGAGCAATATATTCAGTGGGTAATTTCTAAATTAGATACAGTAAGGATGGGTAATGAAGTTAAACTTATAAAAGAATATGAAGAAGGATTTGAGATTATTTTAAAAAATGATATTCAAAAACCTATTTTTGCTAAAAATATTTCTGTGGCTCTTGGGGTCAAACCACTTATTCCAGAATTTCTTGAAAATAATTTAAATGAAAGAATATTCCATAATAGTGAGTATCAGTTTCATTCAAAAAAAGGAGCCAAAAATATTCTTATTGTAGGGGGAGGTCAAAGTGCCCTTGAAATAGTAGTTGATTTATTCAATGATAAAAATAGTGATATAGAGTCAATTACAATGGTTTATCGTGAACCATTCACACATCAGATGGAAGATTCTCAATTTGCAGAAGATAAAATTTATACAGAAATGGGATTAAGTAATTTTTATAAACTTCCTTCTGAATTAAAAGAAAATCTTAATAAACAATATCGTTTTGCAAGTGATGGAGCATCCCCTCATACTATAGAAGAAGTTTATCAGATATTATATGCTAATAGATACTCAAAGATAGGAAAACAAATAAAATTTAATATATATAGTGAATGCTCAGTTTGTGATGTAACTGAAACTGATAAAGATTTAGATATTAAAGTAACTATAGAGAATATTTATTCTAAAAATCAAAAGATTATATCTGCTGATATGATAATTTTAGCAACAGGATATAAACAATACTTCCCTAAAGAAATTTTTTCAGATGAAATATTATCAAAAATAAAAAAAGATGATAATTATAATGTTTGTATTTCAGAAAACTATTCTTTAGAATACGAAGGAAAAGGGAAAATATTTTATTTGAATGGTGGAAAACATACACATGGTGTTGTTGACCCTAATTTATCTTTAAATGCTTCTCGTGCAAGAAAAATTGTATTATCTCTTGATAAGACATTTCCTAAACCAGTAAAACAAGACACAATTTTTGGAGGAACTATATGATATATCTCTTAATAGCTGTATTTTTATGGGGAACATCATTTATTGCTGGTAAAATTGCTTATGATATGCTTGATCCATCTTTAGTTGTTGCAATTAGATATGTACTTGCAAGTATAATTTTACTGCCTATGACTGTTTCTTTTATACATAAAGAAAAGGGAAATTTTAATAAAAAAGATTTTTTCTTGTTAATTCTTTTAGGAATTTTAACATATCCTCTCACTTCAATGTTACAGTTTATAGGGCTAAGTTTTACTTCAGCTTCAAGTGCAACAACAGTTATAGGTATTGAGCCTGTTATGATAACAATTGTTGGATTTATATTTTTTAAAGAAAAAGCCTCTCCTATTGTTTTCTTATTAGGTATTGTTGCTTTTTTTGGTGTAGCATTAACAGTAGGTGTTTCAGCACTTGAAAATGTATCTTTCTTTGGATGTTTTTTGGTATTTTTATCTACTATAGTTGTTTCTTTTTGGGTTAGACTTTCAAAAAAAAAATACTAAAGAAAATGAACTCAAATTATTATACAGCATTGACTATTCAATTAGGAACATTGTTTGCTTTGCCAATAATGTTATTTTTAGTTAAAAGTTGGGAAGTGCACTATTCATTGAAAGGGGTTATAGTTCTTTTATATCTAGTTGTTGGCTGTAGTATAGGTGCAGGATGGTTTTGGAATAAAGGGCTTGAAAGGAGTGAAGCAAGTAAAAGTGGATTATTTCTTGCCTTAGAACCAGTCTTTGGTATTTTGCTTGCTGTTTTGATATTAGGAGAGAAACTCAATTTTCTTTCAATAATTGGAATTATTTTAGTAATTTTATCTGCAACAATTTGTATGATACTTCCAAAAGAAGAATCTTAAAAATATTAATAGTTTTTTAATTACAAAAAATTTATATCATAAAATCTTAGAATATTATTTACAGAAAAAGAGAGCCTATTGTGAAAATTTTTAAAAAATCTACAATTGGCCTTTTTATATAAATAAGAAGTTGTTAGATTTAAAAATAAATATTATTTAGAAAATAATTAACATTTATTGGTGTATTTTATCAATTCTTCAACTTTGTTCAATCTTTCCCAAGGAGTATCAATATCAGTTCTTCCAATATGTCCGTAAGCTGCTAAATTTTGATATTTGAATTTTCCTTCTCTCAATTCAAGAGCTTTTTCTATTCCTCTTGGAGATAAATCAAAAATTTTTGAAATAGCCTCAGAAATTTTATATTCATCAACTTTTGAAGTACCAAAAGTTTCAACTTTAATAGATACAGGGTGAGGAACACCTATTGCATAAGATAATTGAATTTCACATTTATCTGCAAGATTGGCTGCCACAACATTTTTAGCCACCCATCTAGCAGCATAAGCAGCTGATCTATCAACTTTTGAAGGATCTTTACCAGAGAAAGCTCCTCCACCATGTCTAAAATATCCACCATAAGTATCAACTATAATTTTTCTACCAGTAACACCTGTATCTCCATGAGGTCCTCCAATTACAAATCTTCCAGTAGGATTGATATAGTATTTTATATTTTCAGAACTTAAATTATATTTTTCTAAAACTGGTTTAACAACTTTCTCTATAACAGTTTTTTCAATTTCGTTATGTGCAACATCTTCATCATGTTGTACTGAAACAACTATAGAATCTACATGATCAATTTTTCCATTTTCATCATAAGCTAAAGTAACTTGTGATTTTTGATCTGGTCTTATCCATTTTATTTCTTCATTTTTCATCATATTAGTAAGTCTAACTAATATCTCTCTTGATAAGACAAGTGCAAGAGGCATAAGTTCTTCTGTTTCTCGAACAGCACCACCAAACATTATTCCTTGATCACCAGCACCACCGATATCAACGCCCATAGCAATATCTGGTGATTGTGCATGAATACTATTTAAAACTCCACAGTTAGAATCAAATCCCATTCCAGGTTTATAACCAATTTCATCTATTTTTTTTCTAACTATATCTTGTACATCTATATATGTTGAAGTTGTTATTTCTCCTCCTACAACAACTAAACCAGTAGTACAAAAAACTTCACAAGCAACTCTTGAATTTGGATCATCTTTTAGACAAGCATCTAAAATGGAATCGGCTATTTGATCAGAAATTTTATCAGGATGTCCAGGAGATACAAATTCTGATGTAAAGTAATTAAAATTTTTCATTCTTTTCACTTCCTTTTTTTAATATTATGATCTTTAATAATAAATATGTTAAATAAAATAATTTAAATTAAAGAATAAAATTATTTATATAAGAATATAAATTTTTAGCTTCATCTCCTCTTTGATGAAGATAGCTACTTTCATTAATATTTTCTATTCCTTTTTCTGAAAGTAAGCCATTATAAAATAATTCATATTTTTTTAAACACTTCTCCATTGTACTATTTGTTGTATTATAATATTTGCTTAAATAAAATAATAAATTTAATTTTGAATAATCTTCAGTAGGTCTACGTGGGATACACCATTTATTATTTTTATCTAAAAATATTTTAGAATATTCCACTTTTGAAAAATCAAAATACTTCCCTTCTTCATCAGGAACTGAATAAGGATCTATTAGGATACAACAATATCTTACATAAAGAAGAAATATCTGCTCATTTTTTGGCTTGTCCATAAAACTTTTAATTTCATCTATATGTAAAGATTCTTCCAATACAGGATAGCTATCATTTAAAAATTCTAATAAATTAAAGGTTTCTATTTTCATTTTTTTATATAATTCCATAATTTCATGGTATAAATTAACCATGTCTTGAATAGAATATTTTGTAATAGGTCCTTCTGGATATAGCTTATAAATATATCTTTTTTGAGGATCTTTAAGAAAAATTTGATTTAAACTTACATCATTAAATAAGAATGGTGAATGAACAAAAATAGTTATATTTTTAGATTCAGCTATAAGTGGATTTTTACAAATAACTCCTTCTATTTCCATATTTTTTAGATATTTTACCCATTTTAAAATTTCTGTATCATTTACATTAGTGGAAGCAAGATAAATCTTCCCTTTTAAGGCATTAATAATAATTTTAGTATAAGTTCCTTCTGCTAAATTAGTTGCTCCAAAATAATTAGAAAAACTAATAATATTAATATCATCTCTACCTCTTTTTTCTAACAGAATTTTAATAAAATAAGCAGAACTTAATTCTGGTGAAACTAAAACAATTGTTTTCAATTTTTTTAGTGAGGTAAATTGGATATTTTCCAATAAGTCAGAGTAAGCATCACAAGGAGTTGCTAAAATAAAAGTTTCCCATTCATCTAATATTTCTTTATAGTTTTGAATAATAGGTTTTACTTCAGTATTCCCATAAGCAATTAGTGGTAATTCAGTTTTAACTTTCCCTTCTAAAATGAATTGTTCTTTTTTCAATTCTTCATAGAATTTTTGAGCTTTTAAACTATCTCTAATTTTTAAACCAACTTTATTAGAACCTTGTTTTCTTAAAGTTAGATATAAATGAAGAGCAACTGGACCATTTCCAAAAATTAACACATTATTAATATTATTATTTTCCATAGCTCACTCCTTTTCTAATAGAAGAGTATCATAAATAAAATCTCTATCTCTAATAACTGTTTTTATAAAAGTTTTTATTTCTTTTTGATATATTGGATAATTGAACAATTCCTTTAATTCATTCCCATAACGTAAAATTAGTTTAGTTGTAGCAGGAATAGTACTACGAATATTTTCTAAAATTTCACATTTTAAAGGAACTAAAGAAGCAATAATAATATGTGAATATTTATTTAAAGGTAAAGAAAATAGGTCATCTTCAAATATAATATTAGGAAATCCTAATTTTATGGCTACTTTTTTTGATAAGTCTAAAGCTTCCTTATCAATATCTACACAAGTAATCTCAGCTCCTGTTTCTTTTATAATAGTGAATGCAGTAATAGGCATAGATCCAGATCCTACAAACAAAATACGATCTTGTGAAGTCATTTTATAATCATGGATTTCTTGTTTTACAGTAAGTTTTAGTTCTTCTCCATATTGAAAACAACTATTAGCATCTTCTAATATCTTTCTAGCTTCTTCTTTTTCAATAATACCAAGTATTTTAGTAGATAAATCTCTAATTGATATAACATATGTTCTAATATCTTTATTTTCAGCAACTTGAAAAAAAGCTAAATGATTCTCTTTCTTTATAATAAAAGAACATAATTCATCTATATTAGTTTTAAGCAGTTCAAAATTCTCCTCTATTTTTGTATTTTCATATAATTTTAGAGATTCTTTCAGTTTAAATTCTAATACTTTTAAATCAAATAATAATGATTTTGACATATTTATCCCCTCCTTATTTGTCAATTTTTTTATTTTTCACAAATAATCGCTTAATTATGAAGATTATTGCCTTTTATTTTAAATTTTTGCATAACAAAATTGAACGTCTCTTTTATTTTTGGGTATGAAGGCTTATTTCTCAAAAATTTTATGGATACTAACCTCCTATTTCTATCTGGTTCTTTGACCTAAATTCCTTCGTTCTGTATCTCCATAATTTGAGTGTCTTTTTGCTCCTTTGCTGAGTTCTTACTCTAATGGTGTGAATATTAGACTTCTGCTCTTATTTGTTTTTTATGTTTATTTTAAATTTAAGCATTTTTCAATGGACGTTTACCTTAAATTTAATTTTTTTAGCTTTTTTAAGCTGCTACAGGTCTTTTTATATCATGTAACATCTTAGTTTCATCATATTTAATTCCTTTTGATAAAATTGTAAAAAATATCCTAATCATTTTACAGCAAATAGCTGTAAGTGCTTGTTTTTTCTTTAGAGGATTATCTTTACGTTCTATA